>JBFGFW010000246.1:0-4510 GCA_041579395.1 Sulfitobacter sp. | reverse complement strand
TGCCGTGCGGACCAAAGAGCCGGTCACCGAAGGCGTCGTTTCCTTGCTTGAGCCGTTCATCGACACCGTTGTCATCTGTACGATGACGGCGCTGGTGATCACCATCTCTGGCGTGTTGGTCACGGACCCTGCAACCGGTATGTTCGTGCTGAACGAAGCGGGTACGTCGATCAAAACCGTGGACGGGTCCAGCGGTGTGCAGTTGACCTCGGCGGCATTCGCCACCGGTTTCAGCTGGTTCCCCTATGTGCTGGCAATCGCGGTCGTGCTGTTCGCGTTCTCGACGATGATAAGCTGGTCCTACTACGGTCTGAAGGCATGGACCTATCTGGTGGGCGAAGGCAAAGCCAAGGAGAACGTCTTCAAGGTGACCTTCTGCCTCTTCATCATCGTGGGTGCTGCGGCAAACCTTGGCGCTGTCATCGACTTTTCTGATGCGATGATCTTTGCCATGGCGGTGGTGAACATCACCGCGCTTTACTTCCTGATGCCGATCGTCAAGCGCGAGACGAAAAGCTATTTCAGCCGCCTGAAGTCGGGTGAACTGAAGAAGTACGTCAAATAAGCGGTCGATTACGCGATTGACAAGACGGGCGTTCCGCTCTCCTTTCGGCCCCTGATGCATTTCGGGGGCGGTTTTTCTTGGGCTATCCATTTCCATATGCGGCACCGGGGCAGGTGATCGGGCTTTTGGGCGGATCGTTTGATCCGTCCCATGCCGGACATGCGCACATCACCCGCGAGGCACTGAAGCGTTTCGGTCTGGATCGTGTGTGGTGGCTGGTCAGCCCCGGCAACCCGCTGAAAGCCCACGGCCCCGCCCCGCTGGAACAGCGCATGCAGCGGGCGCGCGATGTCATGCAGCACCCCCGCGTCAACATCACCGACATCGAAGCGCATCTTGGCACGCGCTATACCGCGCAGACGATTGCAGCGTTGCGGGCGCGGCATCGCGGTGTGCGGTTCGTGTGGCTGATGGGGGCCGATAACCTGGCGCAACTGCATCTGTGGCAGGACTGGCAGCAGATCGTCGAAACGGTACCCATCGGTGTGCTGGCGCGCCCCGGTCAACGCATTTCCGCGCGGCTCAGTAAGGCTGCGGCGCTTTATGCCAAATACCGAATTTCTGGGCGACACAGTCAGATGTTGGGGCGGGCCGACGCGCCGGCGTGGTGTTTCGTGAACATGCCGATGATTGACATCAGTTCAAGCGCGATCCGCGCGGCAGGCCAGTGGTCAGCGCAGGCGGGTTGACGGAAATTCTGAGAAGCGGATGACCCGTGGGCTATTCTGTCGCCAGATGTCGGCATCTTGCTGGCACTTTCGCCAGTAGGGTTGAGCGACGTGGCGAAAAAGGTGATCGGTCTCGCGCCTCGAATGGTCTGAACCCCACCCCATGAAAATGTGATTTGGTGGCGCTTGTATCGCTTTGCGGAGTCGCGTTTAACTCGCGGCTATGAGTAAATCAATTTCACGTCGGTTCTTTTTGGGATCCGCTGCGGCGACCTTGGTGTCGTCTGCGGCCTTTGCAACCCCGCCTGTGACGTCGCTGCGCCCGGTGTTGCGTGGCGACGACCTGTTGCGGCAATCCATCCCTACTGCGGCCGAACTGGTCGCCAAGGCGAAGCTGAACGGGCAGGTGGCATTTTGCCTCGCGGACGTCAAAACCGGTATCGTTCTGGAAGAAATGGGCCCCACCCTTGGGATGCCCCCTGCCAGCGTGACAAAGGCGGTTACGGCGCTTTATGCGCTTGATACGCTTGGGGCCGATCATCGTTTCGAGACGCGGTTGATCGCGACCGGCGGGATCACGGATGGCGAGGTGCAGGGCGATCTGATCCTGGTCGGTGGTGGTGATCCGACCCTGGACACCAACGCCTTGGCCGACATGGCGGAGCGCCTGAAACAGGCGGGCGTGCGCAGCGTCAAAGGCGCGTTTCAGATTTTCGAAAGCAACCTACCGGTTTTGACAGGCATCGACCCGGAACAACCGGACCACGTCGGCTATAATCCGGCAGTCACGGGGATGGCGTTGAATTATAACCGCGTTCATTTTGAATGGAAGCGCGGCACTGATGGCTATGACGTGACGATGGATGGACGGTCTGAGAAATATCGCCCTGCTGTGGCGATGGCGGTGATGCAGGTGCAAGACCGATCGACACCGCTTTATACCTACAGCGATGGAGGTGCCCGCGACGATTGGACCGTTGCGAAAACCGCATTGGGGCGCGGTGGTGCGCGGTGGCTGCCCGTGCGCAAGCCGGGCCTGTATGCGGGCGATGTGTTCGCCACGATGGCCGGGTCTCATGGTATCCGCCTGAAGCAACCACGCCTGATCGACACGCTGCCCGACGGCGAGGCGGTGGTCACCCAGCAAAGTGCCGATCTGCGCCGGATTTTGAAGGACATGCTGCGCTATTCGACCAACCTGACGGCTGAAATGACTGGTTTGGCGTCAAGCTTGGCGCGCAACGCGGGCCCGGCGACCTTGAAAGAGTCTGCGGAAGAGATGAATCGCTGGGCCAAAACCAATCTGGGCATGCGCGCGCCAGCATTTGTCGATCACTCAGGTCTGGGGGATGAAAGCCGCATTTCGGCCAGCGACATGATGACGGCGATGGTGCGTGCCTATAGTGCCGACACCTTGCGGCCGATCCTGAAGACGATTGTATTTCGGGATGAAAAGGGCCGACCCCGTCGCGATCACCCCCTCAAGGTCGAGGCAAAGACGGGGACGCTGAACTTTGTGTCAGCGCTGTCGGGGTATTTGACAGCGCCCGATGGGCGGGTGATGGCATTTGCAATTTTTGCCGCGAACGAAGCGCGTCGGGAAAAGATCACGCGGGCGCAACGTGAGCGACCCGAGGGCGGTGCCGCCTGGAACGCCCGCGCAAAGCGACTGCAGCAAGGCCTGATCGAACGCTGGGGCACCTACCACAGTACGTGATGCGCCGTTTTCTTTCAAAGAAAACGGATCGGAATTTTTGAAAAATTCTGGAAGGCTACGTAACGTGGCGGGCCCGCGCACCGCGTTCGATGGCGGCAGCGTGCAGGCGGTCCAACTCAAGCTCATAGCGGATTTCTTCCAGCAGGCGCAGTTCGGTTGCACCAAGCATTCCGTCTGCGGCGGCCACGTCGCATGCCAGAGCATAGGCTGTTTCATTCAGCCGGTCCGGCAATGCGCCTTTGATCAGCCCGAACAAGGCATCCAGCCCGTCCTCTTGTTCGAAAAGATCGAACACCATCTGGCTGACGGTGCTGATCCGGTCGATGTCATATTTTGAAAAGACCGGCAGGGTGTTCACAGCCGTCTGAATCTTGATCAATTCCGTCGTGCGGATTTCGTCATCCGAAGCCGAGACTGCAATCATCAGCGCTACAAGGCAATCCTGTGCTGAGAGCGTCAGGGATGTATCATCGGTCATCGCAGGCTTCCTGGATATGAGAACGTTCGTGACCAGATTATTGACGCCCCGGGGGGGAAGCAATAGGAACGGCCTGCTTGCGCGCATTGGGCGCGGGGCAGAATTGATGGATACCAAGACATGTCGCAGATGCGTGAAGCAGCCCTTACCAGCAAAGCGTGGCCCTTCGAGGAAGCCCGCCGGGTGATGAAGCGCTATGAAAACAAGGCACCAGAGAAGGGTTATGTCTTGTTCGAGACGGGCTATGGCCCATCCGGTCTGCCCCATATCGGGACGTTCGGCGAAGTTGCGCGGACGACGATGATCCGCCGCGCTTTCGAGTTGATGAGCGATATTCCGACCCGGTTGATTTGTTTTTCCGACGATCTGGACGGGATGCGCAAGGTTCCGGGCAATGTGCCGGACCCCGAAGCGTTGGCCGAACACCTGCAACGCCCACTGACCAGCGTACCGGATCCGTTTGGCACCCATGATAGTTTTGGCGCGCATAACAACGCAATGCTGCGGCGGTTTCTGGATACGTTCGGGTTCGAATATGAGTTCATCTCGGCCACGGAATTCTATCGCTCCGGCCAGTTTGACGAGGTCTTGCTGCGCGCCGCCGAAAAATATGATGAAATCATGGCCGTGATGCTGAAGTCGCTGCGCGAAGAGCGTCGGCAGACCTATTCAATTTTCCTGCCGATCCACCCTGTGACCGGGCGGGTGCTGTATGTCCCGATCAAAGAGGTCAACGCCAGAGAAGGCACGATCACGTTTGACGATGAGGACGGCACCGAAATAACGCTGCCCCTGACCGGCGGCAACGTGAAGCTGCAGTGGAAGCCGGATTTTGGGGCGCGTTGGGCCGCATTGGACGTTGATTTTGAGATGTACGGCAAGGATCACAGCACCAACACGCCGATCTATGACAGCATTTGCCGGATACTTGGCAACCGTCCGCCAGAGCACTTCACCTATGAGCTGTTTTTGGACGATAAGGGTCAGAAAATTTCAAAATCATCCGGCAATGGGCTGACGATCGATGAATGGCTGACCTATGCCAGCACGGAATCCCTGTCGTACTTCATGTTCCTCAAGCC
>JBFGFW010000245.1:0-4520 GCA_041579395.1 Sulfitobacter sp. | reverse complement strand
TTGAAGGTCGTGGCCGAAAACACCGAGGATTTTGCTCGCATACATCGACAATATCTGGCGCGGCTTCCGGGGGTCGGGCAGATGCAATCCAGCTTTGCCTTGCGCACGGTCAGCAAGACGACGGCCTTGCCGGTCTAGCCAGCCATCGCCCGCGCAGTGAAGCCTGCTGACGTTTGCAGATTGACCTGTATCAAGGCTGGATCAGCCCAACCCCTTAGGATTGCAGCGTCACCCCAAGGGAGAATCTGCGATGATCGAGGTCAAATCTGATACGCAAGACAATCTGTTCGAGGTGCAGATGTCGGCACCCGTGACAGACAAGGAATACAAGGACATTCTGTTGCCCGCGCTGGATGCGGCGCTGGCGCTGCATGAAAAGCTGCGGATGCTGGTCGTGCTGAAAGCGGGGCTGACGGACTTTACCCTTGGGGCGCTGTGGGACGATGCGCGCATGGGGATGAGCATGTGGAACGGGTTTGAACGCATCGCCATTGTCACCTCCAACGCCACGATGACGCGCACAATCCGCATATTTTCCATCTTCATGCCCTGTCCGGTGTCCGTCTTTTCAGAAGACAAGGAGAAGGAAGCCCGCCTGTGGCTGTTCGAATCGTTGGGGGCCATCCACCAGACCGATCTGGGCGGCGGCGTGTTGCATATGGCCTTGCTGGGCAAGGTCGGTGCCGATGTCTATGCCGAAGAAACCGAGGATTTGAACGCATTCATTCGCAAGAATGATCGCTTTCGGCTGTTGCTGGACATCCGCGAATTTGATGGCTGGCAGGGTTTGGGGGCCATGGCGGCGCATTTCAAGCTGGTGCGCGATCATGTCAGCCAACTGGACAAGGCGGCCATCGTCGGCGAATCCGGTTGGCAATCGATGGCTGTTCAGGTGATGAAACGCCTGATCGGACGAGAAGCGCGTTACTTTGACAAGAACGATTTCGACGCCGCCAAGGCCTGGATCACGGCGAGCTAATCAATGCCTGTCGCCTGCCGATCCGTTGCAACACCATGATTTAGAAAAACAAAACCCCCGGCACCATATGGTAGCGGGGGTTCGTATTCTCTGCGTCGCTGGGAATGACTTACATCATGCCTTCGCGTTGCAATTTTTTCCGTGCCAGTTTCCGGGAACGGCGGATCGCTTCAGCTTTCTCGCGCGCTTTTTTCTCGGATGGTTTCTCGAAATGTTGCTTAAGCTTCATTTCCCGAAACACACCTTCGCGCTGTAGCTTTTTCTTCAGAGCCCGAAGGGCCTGATCGACGTTGTTGTCGCGAACACTAACCTGCATGTGGTTTTCACCACCTTTCTAGTTTGAAGTTGCAAGGATTTGCAGGAGTTGGGCATATAGCAACTGTGCCCTATATTGTCTAGTGCCTAGCCTATATCCTTTTCCGGAGATCCGCCATGACAGACGCCACACAGAACCCCAAAGACCAGTTGCTGGACGCCGCTTTAAGCCACGTCCCCTTCGATGGCTGGTCAGAGGCGACGTTTCAGGCGGCCATCGTGGAGACCGGCATGGATCGAACAGTGGCCCGCGCCGTGTGCCCCCGCGGTGCCGTTGATCTGGCCGTTGCCTATCACCTGCGCGGCGATGCCCTGATGTTGGAACGTCAGCGCGCCGAAGACCTCAGTGCGCTCAAATTCCGCGACAAGATCGCGACCATGGTGCGCTTCCGGCTTGAGGTCGTGACAGACAAGGAAGCCGTACGTCGTGGGACAACCCTGTTTGCCTTGCCGCAATATGCAGCGGATGGGGCCAAACTGATCTGGGGTACATCCGATGCAATATGGGTTAGCTTGGGCGATACATCCGATGACGTAAACTGGTACACCAAGCGCGCAACGTTGAGCGCGGTGTATTCGTCGACCGTCTTGTTCTGGTTGGGCGATACCAGCGACGGAAATGCCGACACCTGGGGTTTTCTGGACCGACGCATCGACAACGTGATGCAGATCGAAAAGGTAAAGGCGCAGGTCAAAAACAGCCCGACGCTTAGCAAATTGATGGCCGGCCCGAACTGGCTGCTAAGCCATGTCAAAGCACCAACGCAGTTGCCGAAGACGGGCCTTCCTGGCAGTTGGACCAGCCCGCGCCGCTAAGAAATGCCCGACGAAACAGACAACAAAAGACATAGGGGCACGGGTTGCACCGGTCAACAGCCCCGGGTCAGAGCGGTATTTTTTGACATAGAACCGATCAAGATGTTGCCCGGCGGGGTTTCTGCCCCGTGTCAGACCTGCTAGCCAAAGCCGACCCGATCCCGACAAAAGCAGACCCCGATCAATGCCCGCTGAATTTATCGACCTCCAAGGCGTCAGCTACGCGCCCGACGGCAAAGCCATCCTGTCAGACATCACATTTGCCGCCAGTCAAAAGCGGATCGGCATCGTCGGGCGCAACGGGTCGGGCAAGACGACGCTGGCGCGACTTTTGGCCGGCCTTGTGGTCCCGGCCAAGGGGGCCGTGCACATCGCAGGTGTTGACGTGGCGCGCGACCGAAAGAAAGCGTTGCGACTGGTAGGCATCCTGTTTCAAAACCCCGATCATCAGATCATTTTCCCTACCGTCGAAGAGGAAATCAGCTTTGGCCTGACGCAGCTTGGCCATTCCAGAGCTGACGCAGCAGACCAGACCGCCGCAATGCTGCAACGCTTTGACAGGCTGCACTGGGCCAAGGCCGCGATTCATCAGCTTTCGCAGGGGCAGCGGCAACTTGTGTGCCTGATGTCGATACTCGCAATGCGCCCGCAGCTTATCATTCTGGATGAACCATTCGCAGGTCTTGATATACCGACCACACTGCATCTGACGCATATTCTGGCCGGTCTTGACGCGCATCTGGTTCATATCACCCATGATCCTGGGCAGTTGACAGGGTATGACCGGATCATCTGGATCGACGAAGGGCGCATCGTGCGCGACGGGCCGGCCATCCCGGTGGCCGGGGCGTTCATCAGCCGGATGCAGCACTTGGGAAACGATGATGATTTCACTCACCTCGCCGGTTGAAACGCGCGCCCACGGCTGGCCTGCGGGCGCAAAGCTGGCGGCGCTTTGTCTGGCCACCATGGTGCTTTTTGCCAATGACGCGCTGTGGTTTCACGGCACGGTATTCGCGCTGACTCTTGCGGTCCATGCCCTGCCGGGGGCACGTTTCCTGAAGGCCGGGTTGCGACGGCTCAAGATGCTGTGGCCGTTCGTGGCGCTGATCCTGCTGTGGCATGCCGTGACGCAGGATATCACCAACGGCGCGGTGATCGTGCTGCGCATGCTATCTGCCGTGGCCCTTGCCAATTTGGTGACGATGACCACGCAGCTGTCAGAGATGGTGGAAGTCGTCAGATGGCTTGCTGCGCCCTTGCGCCGGATCGGAATCCAGACGCGCGGAATCGAGCTGGGCATCGCTTTGGTCGTGCGCTTTACGCCGGTTTTGGTCGAAAAAGGCCATCAACTGGCCCTGTCATGGCGTGCGCGGTCTGCCAAACGGTTGGGCTGGCGGATGATGGTCCCCTTTGCCGTTCTGGCACTTGACGATGCTGAACACGTGGCCGACGCCCTGCGCGCGCGGGGCGGCCTCTAATTGACGGCCGGACGAGCCAGAGTTCGCACTGTACGCCGCCTGCCGTTCGCCTATGGTGGTGCGCACAGTTCAAACAGCAGGAGACGCCGGCCATGTCAGACACAATGCGCGCCATCGAAATCACCAAATCCGGCGGACCGGAAGTGCTGCAGCCCACCGAGCGGCCAATCCCAACGCCTTCCCACGGTCAGGTGGTGATCAAGGTGGCCTATGCCGGGGTCAATCGCCCGGATGCCCTGCAACGCGCCGGGATGTACGCACCGCCCCCAACGGCCAGCGATCTGCCAGGGCTGGAAGCGTCGGGCGAAATTCACGCCATCGGCGACGGGGTGACTGGTGTGGCGATCGGTGACAAGGTTTGCGCATTGCTGCCCGGCGGTGGCTATGCGGAATACGTGGCAACGCCAGCCGCGCATTGCCTGCCCGTCCCCGAAGGCATGGGGATGAAAGAAGCGGCCTGTTTGCCGGAAACGTTTTTTACGGTCTGGTCCAATGTGTTCATGCGCGGCGGTCTTAAGGCAGGTGAACGCTTCCTGGTGCACGGCGGATCGTCGGGCATCGGGACGACTGCGATCCAACTGGCCCGCGAATTCGGCGCGCGCGTCTTCACGACCGCTGGCACCGACAGCAAATGTGCGGCCTGTGCAAATTTGGGTGCCGAAGCGGCGATCAACTACCGCGACACGGATTTCGTCGATGTGCTGAAGGCCGAAGGCGGCGCTGACCTGATCCTGGACATGGTCGGCGGCGACTACATTCCGCGTAACTTGCAAGCTCTGGCCGAAGACGGCCGATTGGTGCAGATCGCCTTTTTGTCCGGCCCCAAGGTCGAAGTGAACTTCGCCACACTGATGACCCGACGGCTGACGATGACCGGCAGCACCCTGCGCCCGCAAAGCGACCTGGCCAAGGCGCGGATCGCAGACGAA
>JBFGFW010000244.1:0-4540 GCA_041579395.1 Sulfitobacter sp. | reverse complement strand
GGCCCTTCGTTTCGCATTACCGCAAGCAACAGCGCTTTTTCACCACCAATGGCCATCGCGTATCTTTCCTCTCAGGGACAGCCCGTTGCTGGGTCAACCCATTGTCGCCAAGCGTTCAGGCCTGACCAGAATGCTGCGAAACGAGGGGCTGAACTGATCAAGGGGCCATGCCTGCCCGACAGATTGTAAAGGTTGCCTCACCACGCTGCATGAGCTTATAGTTTGAGCAATAATAGACAAGCAACAAAACCAACAACCGCCTGTCTTCGAGAGCAGTGAGCGTTTCATGGTCACATCGAAAGAGTTTATCGAAAGTTCGATCGCGCACCAGTCCGGTGCCCATACCGACGTGGCCCTGTCATATGACCAAAAGGCGGTCGAATTGGCCGAAAATGCCTCAAGTGCGATGACTTTGCACTGGAACCACGCGGTGCAGGCCCCAACGGACCTGAACAACTGGGCCGCCTCGAACGACGTGGAACAGCCTTGGCATGCCAAGCACGCGAAACACTCCAACAGTTTCAAGGTCACCCATGCACTGCGCGATCTATTGGCTGCAGGGGCCGATTTCGATTTCCTGATCGACATGCAGGATCACCGCGTGCGTAACGTGGTGGATGACGCAGGTCACGCCGCACCGCTGTTTAATTTCAACCGTTTGACGGCGCGCGCCGGAGGGCGGCTGCTTTGGCCCCTGCCGGTCTATCACGACATCGACAGCCCCGAATTTCTGGGCAACCTAGATCCGGCCCGCGTGAACTGGGCCGATAAATCCGACCGCGTCGTGTGGCGTGGCGGTCCCGGCAACCGGGGGCGGTTGGGTGAACGCGCGCGCGGCGATATCATTCGCATGCACCCGCTGCTGCGCAAGTACAAAAGCGGTGAATTCGACCGGGCGCAAACGAAGCATGTACTGAAATCGATGCAGCGCTACAACTTTCTAAGCCTCTATTTCGACGATCCGCGCTTTGATCTGGGATATACCAATTCGGATGGGTTCGTGCTTCAGCAAGAACCGTTTCTTGCCGATTACGAACGCCCCCGCATCCCGCGCGAGGATTTCCAGACCTACAAATATATCGTCGTGCTGCCGGGCAATGACGTGGGGTCAAGCCTGTATTGGTCGCTGAATTCCGGCAGCGTGGCCATGGTGGTTGATTGCCATTTCGAAACTTTCGCCACGCATCATTTCAAGGCTTGGGAACATTACGTGCCGATCCGCAAGAACCATGGCAATGTCCGCAAGCGCCTGAAATGGTGCGACGATCACCAGGACGAGTGCCAGGCGATGGTCGCGCGCGCCGCGGAGATGTGCAAGTTCTTGGCCGATCCTGACCTGCGCCAAAAAATCTCGGTGGGGTTGATCGACAGGGTGCGTGGTCGGCTTGGCCTGCCCAAGGTCAAGGCCGTCGCCACGCCGAAACCGGCGGCTCAGAAAAAAGCAGCAAAAAAACCTATAAAGGAAACCACTGCCAAGACCCGCAAACAAGTCGCTGCCAAGGTACCCATGACCCGCAAGCGCATAACTGCAAATGGGTGATGCTGCTTGCCAGATGGTTCGCGCGGCCCACGTGATGAGGTGCGGCGAATGACGGTTCCAACCCTATCGATCTTCTTTATCGTCGATCCGCCAAAGTATCAGGACATGGGCTGCTATCTGGCCGCATCGATCCGTACGCATTTCAAGGAAGACGTTGATCTAATTGGCTATTGTCCGGCCGACACGATCGATGCCATGGATCCGTACGCGCTGGCGGTGTTCAAAAAGCTGGACGTGGATGTGCGCCCGATCTCCACCGCCGGCGTGTTTGATCCGCCTTATCCGCACGGCAACAAGATGGTCGCGGCACAGCAACCGCGGCGCACGCCCTATTCGGCATTCATGGACAGCGACATGCTGTTTATCGCGCCCAACAGTTCCGATCAGATGCTCAAGCAGGGTCACGTGTCGGTCGCGCCGGCGGCGTCCATGTATTGGTCCGGCCAGAAAATCTGGAACGACATTTACGCCGCCTGCGACATGCCGCTGCCGGAAGACCGTATCTGGTTGCTGCGCCAGCGCCGCCGAAAGCTGATGCCGTATTTCAACGCGGGCCTGATCGTGTTTCCCGAAGGGCCAATGACCGACAGCGGTGAAAGCTTTGTCGACGTCTGGATGCGTCTGGCGCAGGTCATCGACAAGGTCGATCTGATCAAGAAACGGCCCTATCTGGACCAGATGAGCCTGCCTTTGGCGATCCGCGCCGCCGGACTTGATTGGAACATCCTGCCCGAGGAACAACACTTTATCTTGGGAGGCGAATTGCGTGGCCGGCCATTGCCCGAAGATATAAAAATCAGGATGATCCACTATCGCAACATGAAGGTTCTCAAGGAGGTAGGCATGCTGCGCAAGGCCAAAAGCATGTTGGAACAGCACGTCGGCGAGCGTCGTTTTGACCGCATAGATCCGGCCAAGCTTTTGGCAGATGTCTGACACCGCAACCGAACAGATTGCCCTGCCCAAGGGATGGGTTTTTCGGGCGGTCGTACACGACGGTCAGCGCCTCAGGCTGGAATACACCGGCCCCCCCTTGGGTGCGACGGACCGTGCGCTAGTCGCCTTTCCACCGTTTGATTATCCATTTCAGACGGCGGACGGGGGATGGGGCGCGCGCTCTTTCGTCAAGCGGGGAATCGCGCATGTCAGCGTCTTTCACCGGGACGAAGACTGGCACCAGCATGATGAATTCTTTGCTGCGATGCGGACCTGCCGGGCCTTTTTCGGCCCCCGACCGCAGCTGACATCCTATGGCTTTAGCATGGGCGGATACGGCGCGTTGTTGGGCGCGCAGGCGCTAGACGCTGGCCGCGCCATCGCTGTTTCCCCGCAAAGCTCCATTGATCCGGGTGCCGTGCGCTTTGAACGCCGCTATGCAGCGCAATGGGCGAAAATGGCTGGCTGGCGGCATGATCTGTCAGCGCATATGGACGGGCACCGGACCTATATCGTGATGTATGACCCGTTGCACCGACAGGATGCGAAACACGAGGCGCGGCTGCCCAAGCCCGCCGGTTATGGGCGGGTGTTGCTGCACGGGGCAGGGCACGCGGGCATCCAGTCGATTGTGGAAATGGGCAAATCTGCGCAGCTTTTTGATCTGCTGCGCGGTGACATCGCTGCCCCCGCCATGCGTCAAGCCTATCGCTACGGCCGCCGCGACGGGTTTCGGTATCTGCGCAAGGTCGGTACGGTGTTGCACGACCGCCAGAAACCCGCAGCCGAACTGTTCCATGATATCGCTCAGCGCAAAGGTTTTCACCGGTTGATCAAGAAATGGCAGCTCTATTACAAATAGCCCGTCGCCACTTTAGAACGTCACCGGATCGTGCCATACCTTGGGCCAATCGCGAACCGTCAAAGGACCAGACACAGATGCAAGACAACGGGGCCAGCAAACGCGGCGTTCTTCTGAGGGCGAAAAACGGCGATGTGATCGGCTTTGACGAAACCGGTTTGCGGATGAACCTGTCTGACAGCGTGATCGCCGATATTCACCGCCGTCTGCCCGCGGGCGAGGCTGATGTTGCGGTGGACCCGGCCGTCTTGGGTGATGTCGATGCATGGAACCTGCGCCAGCGCGGCGACTGGTATATCTTCAGCGCGCAATTGCCCGGTGCCCAAGGTCCGCGCCAGTTTCGCAGGCGGGTGCGGGCGGCAGATGACGCCAGCGCGCCAGATATCATTGCCGATACGGCGGGTGCCGTGTACGCCCTGCTGGCAATTGGTGGTACGCGCCGCGCCGTCACTGGCTCCGAGCGGTTGTCCTTTCCCTATCACGTGGTAACTACCGGCGACGATCTGGGGCCTGCAGGCGCTGCGGGAACAGAGGATGTCGCGGCGTCCGAGATCATCCAGCGGCTGACCGAACAAACCCGTGACAGTCTGATCGCGGACATGATCCTGCAACACCGGCAGGCCGATCACCGCGCGCTGCCGTTGATCTATACCCGGTCCGAAACCGCCGGTGCGGCCAGCATCGTGGCACTGTCGCAAGGGCCCGCTTTTGCCAATTTCCGCCAGACGGTTGCGAATCTGCGCGCAGCGGCACGGTCGCTGGGCAAGCCCGCCAAGGTGCTGTCGGTCGGGCTGGATTTCACCCTTGATGATGTGGTCAGCACCCCGGATGACTGGACGCGAGGCATGCACGGTTTGATGCACCAGATCACCGAGCTGTTTGCCGACCATGGCCTGCGCAAACCGCTTTTTACCGCAATCTTCGATGCGGGCACCGCCGACCTGTCGGACAGCCCAATCCTGCGCGCGCAGTGGGATATGGCGTGGAACAAGGGCAGTCACGATCATGTCTATGCGGCCCCCGGGTATATGTTCGCGCAAGACTCTTTTGGTCGCCCAACCCCCGACGCCCGTTTGCAGATGGCCGAGATCGAGGCGCTCGCTATCGAGGCGCGCAACAGCGACAAACCCTGGGCCTGTCCGGTGCTGTTGCTGGCCGAACGCGAATCTGATCACAAGATTATTCGCTGTCGGGGACAAGGG
>JBFGFW010000243.1:0-4569 GCA_041579395.1 Sulfitobacter sp. | reverse complement strand
GCGGCCGATATTGCACCGATCTTGTGCGCCGCAAACAGCACAGCTTTCTCAAGGGATTGTCGCGCATCCCCACTGGCCAGGTAGCAATGCAGGAAGGCAGAAAACAGAGCGTCTCCGGCCCCGATCGTGTTTACGACGGTGCGCGATGTCTCGGCCGGCAGGTGCTGTGTCCCTCCGCCGCGGGTGCTCAGGAGCGCTCCGCTGGCACCCAACCCGATCACGAGGATACGCGGACTGTAGCGCCGCATGACCTCCGAGGCCCATTCAGGCGCCGGCACCGGCAGCAGTTCATCGCTCATGAACAATATCTCAGCCGCAGCCATAAATACCTGGTTGTATTCGTCCTCCAGGCTGGCGATGGTGTGGACGTCGGTCGCCACCGGCCTGCCCAAACGCAGGGCGGATGCTAGAAACGGCAATGTAGGGCGGCGAGCCCGGAACGCTGCGCGGTCTCCTTCTGCACACGGCTTAAGTAAAGCCCTTTCCAAATGGACCGCTGTGTGATACACTCCACCCCTGGCAAGAAGCCAAGGCGTAACTGCCTTTCCGCTTCTGGGGAAGCTCAGAGGCAATCCCGTGGAAAGGAGCATCAATATGCGTGATTATGAGGTGATTTTCATCGTCCACCCCGACTTGGAACAAGCCGCTTTCGAGGAAGTCGTGGAGCGAGTGAAGGGCTGGATCGGTGAAGAGGGCGGTGAGATAACCAAGACGGATATCTGGGGGAAACGCCGGATGGCTTACCCCATCCGCAAGAAAAACGAAGGTCAATATGTGCTGATGGACACGCAGCTGCCCCCTCCTGCGTGTGCAGCCCTGGAGCGCAACTTCCAGCTCCAGGAGCCCATCATGCGCTTCCTGATCGCCCGCAAAGAGTAGACCACATCAATCACTGGGAGAATCTGGGTGTCCTGCACTGGCACGACCGCGCCCAGGATACTCCCGGCTGTCGAGATGGCTTGCGTTCTGGTGCCTAACCTGTCGGCTTGCGCTGCCCCCTGCAAACAGCGCGCCGGATTGGCGTCGTTCTTGATCAAGATCAAGGTTCCCGACCCCGTGCACGCCTAAGCGTAGAGGCGAACAGGATGACAGATACATGACCGATCAGACGTCGCCACCCCCCTCGCTTTATGCGCCGCAGGAACCGATCTTTCCGCGCCGCGTGACGGGGGTGTTTCGGCGCTTCAAGTGGGCGATCCTGATCGTCACGTTGGGGATCTATTATGTCACCCCGTGGATCCGCTGGGATCGTGGCCCCAGCCTGCCCGATCAGGCCGTTCTGGTAGACCTCGCCAGCCGGCGCTTCTACTTCTTCTGGATCGAAATCTGGCCGCATGAATTCTATTTCGTGGCCGGGTTGCTGATCATGGCGGGGCTGGGGCTGTTCTTGTTTACGTCGGCGCTTGGCCGGGTCTGGTGCGGCTATACCTGCCCCCAAACGGTGTGGACCGATCTGTTCATCCTTGTCGAACGCTGGATCGAGGGCGACCGCAATGCCCGCGTGCGTCTGCACAAAGCCCCGTGGAGCATTCACAAAGCCCGATTGCGCCTGACCAAATGGGCGGTGTGGCTGATCATCGCCATCGCCACGGGGGGCGCGTGGGTGTTCTATTTCACCGATGCGCCGACGCTGGTGCCCGATCTAGTGACGCTGACCGCACATCCTGTCGCGTATGTCACCATCGCGATCCTGACGACCACGACTTTTGTGTTTGGCGGATTCCTGCGCGAACAGGTGTGCATCTACATGTGCCCCTGGCCGCGCATTCAGGCTGCGATGATGGATGCTGACACGATCACGGTCGCCTACCGCGAGTGGCGCGGCGAACCGCGCGGCAAGGGCAACGTCCGCCGGCGCACCCAAAGCCTGGCGATCGGCACCGACGCAGATGCCCAATCCGTCGCGCGCTATCCCGGTACACCGTACCGCACGACCGCACCTGCCCCCACACCCCTGCCAGACGCAGGGCCGGGCGATTGCATCGACTGCATGGCCTGCGTGAACGTCTGCCCCATGGGGATCGACATCCGCAACGGCCAGCAGATGGAGTGCATCACCTGCGCACTGTGCATCGATGCCTGCGACGACGTGATGGCCAAGATCGGCAAGCCGCGCGGGCTGATCGACTATATGGCGCTGTCCGACGAAACCGCCGAAAGGACCGGCGCGCCCATCAAACCGTTGTGGCGGCATATTCTGCGGCCCCGCACGATCCTGTACACGGCGGTCTGGTCGCTGATCGGTGCAGGTCTGATCTATGCGCTGTTCGTGCGGTCCGACATCGACCTGACGGTCAGCCCGGTGCGCAATCCGACCTATGTTACTCTGTCGGACGGATCGGTGCGCAACATCTATGACGTGCGTCTGCGCAACAAGCAGGGCGAGGCGCGCAGCTTCACGCTTGGCGTAACCAGCGATGCCGATTTAAGCATCACCCTTGAGGGACATACGGGCAGCGCACTTGTGGTGCCCGCCGATGCGACCGTGCTGCAACGGGTCTATGTCACCGCAGGCACCGAGGAAAGTGCCGCGCGCACCAAAGCCACGCCGCTGCGCCTGTGGGTCGAGGACGTCTACACGCAGACCCGCGCGTCACGGGCCAGCACATTCAACGGAAAGGGCCACTAGATGGAACGTGAACTTAAGGGATGGCACGTATTTTCGGGCTTTGCTGCCGCATTTGGCGTCATCATCGCCGTGAACCTGACGCTGGCCTACAATGCCGTGCGCACGTTTCCGGGGCTTGAGGTCAAAAACTCCTATGTTGCATCGCAAAGCTTTGACGCCGACCGCGATGCGCAAGAAGCGCTTGGCTGGGACGTCTCGGCCGACGTGACACATGATGTGCTGCGGCTGATGATTTGGCACGACGGTCAGGCGGTTTTCCCCACGATCGAGGCAGCCACCTTTGGCCGCGCCACCAGTGTTGCCGCCGATCAGACGCCAGAGTTTCGCAAGGATGCGGACGCGCTGGTCGCGCCCGTCATGGCCGGGCCGGGCAACTGGAACCTCCGCCTGAAAGCGCGCGCGGCCGATGGCACACTGTTTCAGCAGCGCATCATCGTGCGGGTCACGCCATGACCCACGTCGCCGCCTGCCCGGCCTGCGTGGCCGTCCCGCTGGCGCAGGAAACGGCGCGTCAGGCACGCCCGCCCGATGCCGTCCTGTCGGTGCCAACGGTGCATTGCGCGGCGTGTATCGGCACAGTCGAGCGGACGCTGTGCGCCCTGCCCGGCGTGGACAACGCGCGGGTCAACCTGTCGCTGAAACGGGTTGCGATCCACGGGCGGGACATTGACACGGACACCCTTGTTGCCGCCTTGAACGGTGCCGGATTCGAGGCACATCCACTGGACACCGCTCTGCTGGAAAACCGGCAAGACTGGGTGGGGCGTGGGTTGCTGATCCGTCTGGCCGTCGCCGGGTTTGCGATGATGAATGTCATGCTGTTTTCCGTGGCGATCTGGTCGGGTGCTTCTGATGCCACGCGCGATCTGTTTCACCTGATTTCGGGCCTGATCACGCTGCCGGCGGTGCTGTTTTGCGGTCAGCCGTTCTTTGACAACGCCTGGGCGGCGCTGCGGGTGCGGGCGCTGAACATGGACGTGCCGATTTCGCTGGCGATCCTGCTGGCGACGGGCATGTCGCTGTTCGAAGTGCTGAATGGCGGGGTGCACGCCTATTTCGATGCGGCGCTGTCGCTGACGTTCTTTTTGCTGATCGGCCGCTATCTTGACCACCAGACCCGCAGTTCAGCGCGCTCTGCCGCCAAGGATCTTGCCGCACTCGAGGAGCAGACGGCGCAGCGGATCATCGACGGTGTGGTCAACAAGACGCCAGTCGCAGCACTGGCTGTGGGCGACCGCGTGATGGTGCCAACGGGCGCGCGGGTGCCTGTCGACGGCACGCTTGTCAGCGCCACGGCCCTGTCCGACAGATCATTCCTGACCGGCGAAACCGCAGCCATTTCCCTGACTCAAGGGGCAGTCGTGCAGGCCGGCGAAATCAACCTTGGCGCGCCCTTTCAGCTGGATGCCACCGCCGTCGGCGCGGATACGACCCTGCGCCGCGTCGCCAACATGGTCGAAACCGCCGAGAACAGCCGCAACAGCTATACCAATCTGGCCGACCGTGCCGCGCGGATTTATGCGCCTGCGGTGCACCTGCTGGCGTTTGGTGCGTTTGTCGCTTGGCTTTGGGTCAGCGGCGATGTGCGGTTGTCGTTGAACATCGCGGTGGCCGTTTTGATAATCACCTGCCCCTGCGCGCTTGGGCTTGCCGTCCCTGCCGTGGCCACTGCCGCCATCGCGCGGCTGTACGCCATGGGGTTTTTGGTGAAATCCGGTACCGCCCTTGAACGGCTGGCCGAGGTGGATATGGCGGTGTTCGACAAGACCGGCACGCTGACCGTGGCAAACAGCACCGGGCGTTTGCCACCCCTGACGCCTGCGCAAATCGCGGTCGCCCGTGCGCTGGCGCAGGCGTCAGACCACCCCGTCTCGCGCGCGCTGCTGGCCAGCCTGCCCACGCAAGCCCCGGCCCGCGTGACGGAGCTTCGAGAGATCGTG
>JBFGFW010000242.1:0-4572 GCA_041579395.1 Sulfitobacter sp. | reverse complement strand
CAGCAGACCGACGACAACGAGGGCAGTGATGACCTTTAGCATCGACAGCCTGAAGTCACCAACGCTGAAGGCCATTGAATCAAGGAATGTCGCCACATCGTCGGCAACATTCAGGAAATACAGGGTCGCATAGATCCACAGGCCCCAAGTGACCAGCCGCCGCAGCGGACGATTGCGCACCAGTCTTGCCGCGAAGGCGATGCAGACCCAAACGGACACCAGCATGGCAAAGATGCCGATCAGATACGATCGGGAGGGCCATGTGATGTTCTGCATCACCAGATACACGCCGCCCGCCATTGCCGCGAACCAGATCAGACCCAGCCGTCGTTTGATCTGGACGACCATGCGCAACTGAAACTTCGACCACCCCTCGTGAGAGCGGACCCACGACTGTAACCAGTTGCCAGACAGGTGATGCAGCACCCACGCCAATATGGCGAGGCCAAGAATGATCAGCAGTTGATATTGCCGCCATCCGGGTTGTGTCAGGCTTGTTCCAAGATTGACGGCACCCGCAATCAACGCCTGAAAGCTTTCTAGGAAATGTGCAAAGGGGTCGGGGGTCATCGTCAGGAAATCTCGCAAAAAAATGTGCAATACGCTTTGTGCCATGGTGGGACAAAGGACGCCCTTGGGCAAGCGGCGATCAGGGTTCGCCCCATATCGCCACCCGATCCCCGCGCCGGTTGGGTCTTTTTTGCCGGGTGCCGTGGCATGCGCAGAATCCTTGATCACCGCGCTGAAAGGGTCTAGTCACGCAGCCATGACACATCTTTCAGACGATCTTTTTGATATTGGTGACCGTGCCCGTCTGCGCGAACGCTTTTTTGGGGCGACCCACACCGTGCTGGCGCGACTATAACGCCGCGCACGTGCATGCCCGCATGTCGTCTGAAATTGCCCCACACATACCTAACATACGGGAGAGGACCCCATGTCCCCCAAGACGCTCTATGATAAAATCTGGGATGCCCATGTCGCGCATGAAGCCGACGATGGCACCTGTCTTTTGTATATCGACCGCCATCTGGTCCACGAAGTGACTAGCCCGCAGGCCTTTGAGGGGCTGCGCATGACGGGTCGCAAGGTGCGCGCTCCGGAAAAGACGATTGCCGTCCCGGATCATAACGTGCCCACCACGCTGGACCGCGCCAATGCCAAGACCATGACCGAAGACAGCCGCATTCAGGTCGAAGCACTGGACACCAACGCACGTGAGTTCGGGCTGCACTACTACCCCGTGTCCGACGTGCGCCAAGGCATCGTGCATATCGTCGGCCCCGAACAGGGCTGGACCCTGCCGGGCATGACGGTGGTGTGCGGTGACAGCCATACGGCCACACATGGTGCGTTTGGCGCGCTGGCCCACGGCATCGGCACGTCCGAAGTTGAACATGTTCTGGCCACGCAGACGCTGATCCAGAAGAAATCGAAGAACATGAAGGTCGAGATCACCGGCAAGCTGCGCCCCGGCGTCACGGCCAAGGACATCACCCTGTCGGTAATCGGTGAAACCGGCACGGCGGGCGGGACCGGCTACGTCATCGAATATTGCGGCGAAGCGATCCGTGATCTGTCGATGGAAGGCCGCATGACGGTCTGCAACATGGCCATCGAAGGCGGTGCACGCGCTGGCCTGATCGCCCCTGATCAAAAGACGTTCGACTATTGCAAAGGCCGCCCGCACGCCCCGAAAGGCGCACAGTGGGAAGCAGCACTTGCCTGGTGGAAGACCCTTCACTCTGACGACGACGCGCACTGGGACAAGGTGATCACGCTCAAGGGCGAAGACATTGCGCCGGTCGTGACCTGGGGCACATCGCCCGAAGACGTGTTGCCGATCACCGCCAAGGTGCCAAAGGCGTCCGACTTCAAGGGCGGCAAGGTCGAAGCGGCCAAGCGGTCGATTGACTATATGGGTCTGACGGAAGGCATGGCGTTGACGGATATACAGATCGACACGGTCTTTATCGGCTCTTGCACGAATGGCCGGATCGAAGACTTGCGCGCCGCCGCAGCAGTCCTGAAAGGCAAGAAGATCAAGGATGGTCTGCGGGCCATGGTCGTGCCGGGATCCGGCCTTGTGCGTGCGCAAGCCGAGGAAGAAGGGCTGGCGGACATATTCAAGGACGCCGGGTTTGAATGGCGCCTTGCGGGCTGCTCCATGTGTCTGGCGATGAATCCCGACCAACTGGCACCGGGCGAACGCTGTGCATCAACGTCAAATCGCAACTTCGAGGGGCGTCAGGGCTATAAAGGGCGGACCCATCTGATGTCCCCGGCGATGGCGGCTGCCGCTGCGATCACCGGGCATCTGACGGACATCCGCGACTTCGACGTCTGAGAACCAGAGCGCCACAATGGAAAAGGTAGCAAATACAAGGGCCAAGATCGGGACCGCCTGGATCGGGCGGGAATTGTCTTGGCTTGAGGTGTTGATGCTGGAATCCTTTGTAGCCACCGGGCACGAGGTAACGCTGTTTTCAGACGTGCCCGATGCCATGCCACAGCTGGATGGCGTCACCGTGACCCACATGCGCGAGGTGTTCGACTATGAAGACCGCGAACGCAAGCAGATGCCCCCCGCCGCATTCGTGGATCTGTTCCGCCTTAATATGATAGCCAAAACTGACCTGACGTGGGTCGATACAGATGTCGTATCGACCAAGCCGTTGGATTTGTGGAACGGCTATCTGACGGTGCGGGACGGGCCGGTTGATCTTGATCACATCACCAACGCGTTCCTGTGTCTGCCCCCCGCGTCCCCTGCTTTGCGGCAGATGGTCGAAGAAACGCAGACCAAAGACCTTGATTACGGCTGGATGCGGCACCGCATGCGCAAGCAGATCCTTGAATTGCCAAAGAAGGACCGGTTCATCGGCGCGTCAAAAATTAGCCGGCAGGTCTATGGGCCCAGCTATGTGACGTCGCGGCTGGTGGCGCATGATGAATTCGCCATGGCCCGGCCCAAGGAGACGTTGGGCGCGGTCCCATGGGATCTGACGGATCTGTTCTTTGATCCCAAGGGGGGCTGTCACAACTGGTTCACCGATGACACCGTCGGTGCCCATATCGCCCTTTCACAACTGCGCAAGCGCCATATCAACAAGGGGCCGCAGCCCGGATCATTCCTGCATGACGTGCAGGAAAAAGTTCAGGCCTTTCGTCAAAGCCAACGGACGGCCTAGCCCTTTACCCAATTCTGGTGCCAGCGGCACCGCAACACATGAAACGAGGATACCATGGATAAATTCGAAAAATTGTCGGGCATCGCCGCACCCATGCCGATGGTGAACATTGATACCGACATGATCATCCCCAAGCAGTTCTTGAAAACGATCAAACGTTCTGGCCTTGGGATCAACCTATTCGACGAAATGCGCTATGACCGCGAAGGCAACGAAATCGCTGATTTCGTCCTGAACAAGCCACAGTACCGCGATGCTGAAATTCTGGTTGCAGGCGAAAACTTTGGCTGTGGATCATCGCGCGAACATGCGCCTTGGGCAATCAAGGATTTTGGCATCCGCTGCGTGATTGCACCAAGCTACGCCGATATCTTCTATAACAACTGCTTCAAAAACGGCATTCTGCCGATTGCCCTGCCTCAGGAACAGGTCGATGTTTTGGTGAAAGACGCCGAAAAAGGGTCGAACGCCCGGATCGAAATCGACCTGATGGCGCAGACCATCACAAGCTCGGACGGCGAAGTGTTCAGCTTTGAGGTGGACAGCTTTAAAAAGCACTGCCTGATGAATGGCTTGGACGATATCGGCCTGACCATGGAAAAGGCTGCATCGATCGATACATTCGAGGCGGCAGCATCACAGGCGCGCCCTTGGGTCTAGGTGCGATTCTACCTGAGATTATTTGATTCAACTTAAGATTAGCCAATATCCCTAAGCATTTGTGGCCGATATTTTGTCGGCCACAACATCTTGCGGTTTGCCTTAATTCCGGCGCCGCGATGATGCAAGAACGCACCACCCGTTCCCTCAAAATGCCCCAACTCTTAAGCAATGTTAACGAACAGACTTGAGGACTAAGGCGAAAGAAGGCACAAATTGGGCAATAATGAGGCAGGCCCCCAGATCCCGGGGGCAACAAGTTGGAACAAGCCCGCGGCATCGAATCGTGGCTGGCCAGTTTGGAAGGGTAGTTTTGTGATTGCACGTTTATCCGGCGCGGCAGCGCGTGGCATTCTGGTGGCATTGCTGGTGGCCACACCGGCCCTGATGTTGCCCGGTGTGGTAACTGATTCCAGCCAGATCACCATGCTGGTGGCGCTGTTGGCCAGTTTTCTGACATTCATCGAATACAACTCGAATTTTCCCAGCATTATCGAATTTCGGGATGCTGCGCCGTTTAACCGGCTGCGCTTCGTGTCCCTGTTCACCACGGTTCTGATGCTGACGATGATCTTGCAAGCCAAGACCGATCCTAGTGCCCTGACCGGCGCGTTGACGTCTATTGGTACCATCATCGGCAATGCGATGGATTTCCCGTTCTCGCCGGTGCGAATGATCGTTCTGATGTTGCCAGATAACGCCAATGCCGCACTGGTCGCCT
>JBFGFW010000241.1:0-4580 GCA_041579395.1 Sulfitobacter sp. | reverse complement strand
GGTCTCCAACCACGGCTGGATCGACGCGTGCTGTGCATAAAAATGCGTCAGATCCGGGATCAGATCCTTGACCACGGGCATATGGGGCAGCGGGTAAATCTTGACCGTGCCTTTCACTTCCTCGACGCCATAGGTACAGGCCAGCGTATTTATCCCGTCAATATTCATCGCGCAGGACCCGCAAATTCCCTCGCGGCACGAGCGGCGGAATGTCAGCGTGGGGTCAATCTCGTTCTTGATCTTGATCAGTGCGTCCAGGATCATCGGACCGCATGTATCCATGTCCACGAAATACGTGTCGATGGCAGGGTTCTTCCCATCATCGGGATTCCAACGGTAGACCTGAAACTGCTTGAGGTTCTTCGCACCCTCAGGCTTGGGCCACGTCTTGCCCGTCGTCATCCGTGAATTCTTGGGGAGCGTGAGTTGAACCATATCGCTTCTCCTGGTCTGGCGGGTCGAAACCCGTTGTTACTTCAAATCCGGTGCTTACGCCTTTTTGACGTACAGCGCGTTGCCTTCGGCCCGCAGGGTTTCGCGGTACCCGTTGGACAGTATTCTTGCACAGATGTCAGTCTGCCACTCATCTGCGTGGCGCACTTCGATCAAGATGGCGTCGGGCAGCCATCCGCCCTTTTCCGCCGCATCGAAAACCGGGTTCAGGACGCTTTCTTCCGCGCCCTCGATGTCGATTTTCAGAACCGATATATCGTGATGTTTGGACGCACCGGTAAAGGCTGACAGGGGGCGTGTCGGCACCAACACCCCGCCGTTTCGCTGACGCCGGTTGACGCGCCGCAGGGACGCTTGGCCGTAGTTGTTGTTGCGAAAATTCAGCACAGCCTCGCCATCAGCTTCCGACAAGGCGCACCCTTCGATGCGCACCTTCTCGGACAGGTCGTTCAGCGCCACATTCACGCCAAGGCGGCCGACCATAATCGGGTTGGGCTCAATCGCGACAACGCGCGACCCCTCAGCGCAGGCAAGCGCCAATGGTATGGTATACGATCCGCAATTGGCCCCGATGTCGAACACCAGCGCATTGCGGTCTTCGATCAATTCGACAAGGGCGACCAGCGACTTCAACTCGGGCGGATGCCCGTTCAGCCACATGCACGTTTCGGTGTAATTGTCGCGCGGGTCGACGATCATGCGCATTTCGGCAAATTCCACCTCGACCGGACCCAGCATGCCCTTGATCCGCGAGCGTTCATCAGCATCCGCCGTGCGGTACCGTTCGCGCAGGTCTGCCGTCTGGGGAGGCTGCACCTGATCCGGTTCTGTCGCATGGTCTTTCATCGCTTCCATCACCCCGACAGGCTCGTGACGCCGAGCGAAGATTGCGACAGACAGCGCACCGTCTCTGGCCGTGACAACACGGCGCGGATCGTGGCAACGGTCTCATCATCGACGCCGACGATGGCCGATTTAGCGAAAACCCGGATCTCAAGAGCATCGGCATTATCGATGATGCAGTTGGTGAATGGGGTGATCAGTTGCTTTGGGACCTGCGGAAACCGGGTGGCTATCGCCTCGGTGACCACGCCTTTTGCACCTTCGCGCGCGATCATATCTACCCGCTGCGATGCATCGGTGCAGGCGGTCGCGGCAAATCCCAAGCTCATGGCGAGCAGAATTGCTGTGGCCCGCCGACCGGGGCCGGGTCTGGCACTGTCATTCACTGGTGTCGTCCTGGCTTTAAGCACGCACATTCCCTTTGGTTGTCAATTCCGCCCCGGATGACCTCTTGTGATCCAAGGCATTCGTATCAATAGACCCGCGCTTTGGGGGCAATTTTCTTCATGTCGATCCCGCCGTCGTTGTGGCTGGTCAGCGGTTGCAGATGGACACCGCGATAGCCCAGCGATGCCTCGTTGCCCTTGAACCAGACCAGGCTGTGCTTGCGCCAGTTTTCGTCATCGCGGTTGGGGTAATCCTCGTGGGCATGCGCCCCGCGGCTTTCCTTGCGCGCAGCGGCCGCCGTGATGGTCGCCACAGCGTTCGGCATCAGGTTGGTCAGCTCAAGCGTTTCCATCAGGTCAGAGTTCCAGACCAGCGATTTGTCCGTCACCTTGAGATCGGAAATCTTGCCCGCGACCTCGTCCATCTTTTCCTTGCCTTCGTTCAGCGTCTTGTCGGTGCGGAACACGGCGGCATCGGCCTGCATGGTTTTCTGCATCTCAAGGCGCAGTTCCGCAGTGGCGACGTGGCCCTTGGCATAGCGCAGCCCGTCAAACCGGCTGAATGCCGCCTCGACCGACCGCAGATTTGGCGTGGGGACAGGCGCGGCAGGGTCAACGACTTCTTTGGCACGGATCGCGGCCGCGCGGCCAAACACTACCAAGTCGATCAGCGAGTTCGACCCAAGACGGTTCGCACCGTGAACCGACGCGCAGCCCGCTTCGCCCACGGCCATCAGACCGGGCGACACGTTGTCGGGCTTGTCGTCGGTCGGTGCCAGCACCTCACCCCAATAATTCGTGGGAATGCCGCCCATGTTATAGTGCACCGTCGGCAGCACCGGAATTGGTTCCTTGGTCAGGTCCACGCCGGCAAAGATGCGCGCGGATTCCGAAATGCCCGGCAGACGCAGGTCTAGCGTTTCCTTGGGCAAATGGTTCAGGTGCAGGTGGATGTGGTCCTTGTTTTCGCCCACACCACGGCCTTCGCGGATTTCCATCGTCATGCAGCGCGATACCACGTCGCGGCTGGCAAGATCCTTGTAGGTCGGTGCGTACCGCTCCATAAAGCGTTCGCCTTCGGAGTTGGTCAAATAGCCACCCTCGCCACGCGCGCCTTCGGTGATCAGGCAACCCGCGCCGTAAATGCCGGTCGGGTGGAACTGCACGAATTCCATGTCCTGCAATGGCAGACCGGCCCGCGCCGTCATGCCGCCGCCGTCACCGGTGCAAGTGTGCGCAGACGTCGCCGAGAAATAAGCGCGGCCATACCCCCCCGTCGCCAGCACCACCATCTTGGCGCTGAACAGGTGCATGGTGCCATCGTCCAGCTTCCAGCACAAAACGCCTTGGCAGACGCCTTCTTCGGACATGATCAGGTCAATCGCGAAATATTCGATATAGAATTCGGCGTTGTGCTTCAGGGACTGACCGTAAAGCGTGTGAAGGATTGCATGGCCGGTCCGGTCCGCAGCGGCACAGGTGCGCTGTACGGGCGGGCCTTCGCCAAATTCAGTAGTGTGACCGCCAAACGGACGCTGATAAATTTTGCCAGACTCGGTGCGCGAAAACGGAACGCCGTAATGCTCAAGCTCGTAGACGGCCTTGGGGGCCTCTCGTGCCAGATATTCCATCGCGTCGGTATCGCCCAACCAGTCAGACCCCTTGACCGTGTCATACATATGCCACTGCCAGTTGTCGGGGCCCATATTCGACAGCGACGCCGCGATGCCACCCTGGGCGGCCACAGTGTGCGACCGTGTCGGGAAAACCTTGGTCACACAGGCTGTCCGCAACCCCTGCTCGGCCATGCCAAGGGTTGCGCGCAGACCGGCCCCGCCAGCCCCCACGACAACCACGTCGTATTCATGCGTCTCATAATCATATGCAGCCATGTCTCGGTCTCCCGTATAGCGAAATCGTGTGTTAAAGCGCGATGCGTGCGATGGCGAAAACGCCGACTGCCGCCGCGCCGTAGCTGAGGCAGGTCATCAAGATGATGGCGACCTTTTGCGACAGCCCATGTACATAATCTTCGATCAGGACCTGCACACCATCGTTGAAATGTTTAAACCCCACGATGATGGTCAGCGCCGCGATGATGGCTGGAAAAGGCTTTGCGTAATAGGCCAGGATCTCTTCGTAGGTACCACCAAGGGCCGCCCCGAAGGTGAAAACGAACAGCGGGATCAGGATCAGCAGCGCAACCGAGCTGACTTTCATCGCCCAGAAATGAGCGGTCCCGGATTTCGCCGAACCCAAGCCCATGGCGCGTTTACGGTCTGTCAAATAAGCCATATCTATATCCTTAGATGATCAGGGCGGTGAGGATTGTCAGAACGACGGAACCGCCCAAGATGCCCCAGCCCAGCTTTTCAGCCGTGGGGATGTCGAGCGCATAGCCGTTGTCCCAGACCAGGTGTCGCATCCCGGCAAGCGTGTGATACCACAGACCCAACAGCGAGAAAAACATGATCAGATCACCGAACCAGCTGGTAACGAATCCATTCACCGCTGCGAAACATTCCGCTGAAGTGGCTGCCGCCAAGAACCACGACACGATCAGCAGCGCTGCCACCAGCATCGCATTTCCAGTGATCCGCGTCAGGATGGACGTCATCGACGTCAGTTGCGGGCGGTAGATCGACAGGTGCGGTGACAGCGGGCGATTGCCCCGGTTCACATCAGCCATGATGGATTCCTTTTCTCGTCAAGTTGCGCCTATAGATAACGGTATTTTCGGTGCTGTCACGCGCAGAGGATGGATTTGCCTGCGGTTAATTGGCTCATATTCGGGAAATCTGCATAAAAAACAAGACAGCGGTGAGTTTGTGATCACTAGCTTTGAAGGTGTGATCACAAATTGACTTTTTGCCGTCAGGGTGCCGCACCGATGTGACC
>JBFGFW010000240.1:0-4616 GCA_041579395.1 Sulfitobacter sp. | reverse complement strand
GTATCGCACGTGTCTTTGAACGCGGTCTGACCACGCCTGCTGGCTATGTGCTGCCGGTACAGCGATGGCAGGCGCGCGCGGAAAGCCGCTGGATGTCAGAGGTGTGGAACTTGCGGCGCGGCAAGGTGTTTCTGGTCGCGGGCGACAGCCCGGTCGGCTACCGCCTGCCGCTCGGCACCCTGCCCCATGTCTCCGAAAGCGACTATCCTTTTGTCTATCCGCAAGACCCGACAGAACCGCGTGCGCCGCTTGCTGAACCTGCCGCGGAACGCGCCCAACCCGTCGCCAGCCGCACAGATGCAACCGCCGGTCAAACGCAGGTCGAACAGTCGCTTGGCGATCTGACCGGGGCCGTGCGCACCGCCATTTCGGTCGAGCCGCGCGATGGCCGGTTGTGCGTCTTCCTGCCGCCGGTTGAAACGCTTGAGGATTATCTTGAGCTGATCGCCGCGACGGAATCAGCAGCCAAGACCATCGGGCGCAAGGTGTTGATCGAGGGCTATAGCCCGCCCAGCGATCCGCGTATCGACGTGATCCGCGTGGCACCCGACCCCGGCGTTCTTGAGGTCAACATCCACCCCGCCGCCACCTGGGCCGATTGCGTGCACACCACCGAAACCGTGTACGAAGAGGCCCGCCAAAGCCGCCTTGGCACCGACAAGTTCATGATCGACGGGCGTCACACCGGAACAGGTGGCGGCAACCATGTGGTTGTCGGCGGGGCCACGACCCAGGACAGCCCGTTCCTGCGCCGCCCCGATCTGCTGAAAAGCCTGATCCTGTTCTGGCAGCGTCATCCCAGCCTGTCCTATCTGTTCTCCGGTACGTTTGTCGGCCCCACATCCCAGGCACCCCGCATCGACGAGGCGCGCCATGATGCGCTTTATGAGTTGGAAATCGCGCTGGACCAGATCTGCCCCCCCACCGAAGGCACGCCGCCGCCGCCGTGGCTGACCGACCGTTTGTTGCGCAACAGTCTGATCGATGTGACCGGCAACACCCACCGCACGGAAATCTGCATCGACAAGCTTTATTCACCCGATGGGCCGACCGGGCGTCTGGGGCTGGTCGAATTCCGCGCCTTCGAAATGCCCCCCAACCCCCGGATGAGCCTTGCCCAGCAGGTGCTGTTGCGGGCCATCATCGCGCGGTGTTGGGAGCAACCGATCAGCGGCAAACTGACCCGTTGGGGCACCACGCTGCATGACCGCTTTATGCTGCCCGCCTGCATCTGGGATGACTTTCTGGACGTACTGGCCGATCTTCGGGCGAACGGCATGGCGCTTGACCCCGCATGGTTCACCGCGCAAGCGGAATTCCGGTTCCCATTCTGCGGCGAGGTCACCTATGAGGGCATGACGCTGGAACTGCGTCAGGCGCTTGAGCCGTGGCATGTGCTGGGGGAAACCGGTGCGATCGGCGGCACGGTGCGCTATACCGACAGCTCGGTCGAGCGGCTGCAGGTCAAGCTGACCGGGCCGAACCCCGACCGCTACCGCGTCACGGCAAACCGACGTTTCGTGCCGCTGCAAAAGACCGCGAAAAACGAAGAGCGCGTCGGCGGCGTGCGGTTCAAGGCGTGGAAACCCGCCGTGTCCCTGCATCCGGTGCTTGAGGTCGATGCGCCGCTGACCTTTGACATCTACGACACCTGGACCGGGCGCGCCTTGGGGGGGTGCAGGTATCATGTGGCGCATCCCGGCGGGCGCAATTTCGATACCTTCCCGGTCAATGGCAACGAGGCCGAGGCGCGTCGCCTAAGCCGCTTTGAACCGATGGGGCACACCACCGGCAGCTATCACCCGATCGATGAAACGCCGCATCCGGAATTCCCCATGACGCTGGACCTGCGGCGTCGCGCCGGGATGTAGCAGATGCAAACTCCGCGCCCCTCTCGGACAGACCCGGCGGTCCGCGATCTTTTGACGTCTTACCGCCGGCACGCGGGCAACCGCGATGAAATGCTGGATGTTGCGGGTCAGGTAAAGCCAGCTTGGCAAGGGTTTATCGACCATCTGTCAAGGCTAAGCCACGATGACCTGACACACCGGTTCGGGCGCGGCGATCAGTATTTGCGCGATGCCGGGGTGTTGTACCGCCAGTACGATGAACTCGCGTCGGTGGATCGCGGCTGGCCGCTAAGCCCGATTCCGGTGATCCTGGACGAAGCGGAGTGGCGTGAGATTTCCGAGGGGCTGATCCACCGCGCCGACCTGCTGGAATACGTGGTGCGTGATCTTTATGGGCCCGGTGAATTGGTCGCCTCGGGGCAGTTGCCCGCGACATTGATCAGCCAAAACCCCGCTTGGCTGCGCCCGATTGTCGGTGTCGCGCCAAAGAACGGCCACTTCCTGAATCTGCTGTCTTTTGAGATCGGGCGCGGACCGAATGGCAAGTGGTGGGTAATCAGCGACCTCTTGGATGCGCCGTCCACCGCCGGGTTCGTGATCGAAAACCGGGTCGCCATGACCAAGGTGTTTCCGAACTTCTTTGTTCAATCGAATATCCACCGGCTTGCCGGGTTCTTTCAGGATTTCCAACAGCAGTTGTTTCACCTGCGCGGCACATCGGATGGGGAAATCGCGCTGTTGTCGTCGGGGCCCGCCAACCAGAACTATGCCGAACACGCCTATATCGCACGATATCTGGGCTTGCTGCTGGTCGAAGGCGACGATCTGATCGTACAGGACGATCATGTGATGGTGCGCACGGTTGCGGGCCCCAAGCCGATCAGCCTGCTGTGGAACCGCGTGCCCAGCGCGCTGTGTGATCCGCTTGAACTGGATCAATCGTCGCTGATCGGCACGCCCGGTCTGGTCGAAGCGCTGCGCCGCCAAGAGCTGAGGCTGGTGAATTCGCTGGGGTCTGCCGTGCTTGAGACACGTGCGCTGATGGCGTTCTTGCCAAAGATCGCGCGCATGCATCCCGGCGGTCCACTCAAGCTGCCGAACATCGCAACCTGGTGGTGCGGTCAGGCCAGCCAACGCGACCACGTCATCGCGCATCAGGACAGCATGATGGTCGGTTCGGCCTTTTCGACCGCACCGCTGATGGCCGAGGGCGGCACCGCGATAGCTAGCAAGTCCGATCATGACCTTGCCGGAACCGATATTGCTGAACTGCTGCGCCAATCGGGCCGTGATCTGGTGGGGCAAGAGGCGATCACCCTGTCCACCACGCCCACGTATGAAAACGGCGCGTTGGTCGCCCGACCAATGTGCATCCGGCTGTTTCTGGCGCGCACCAGCGACGGGTGGCAGGTGATGCCCGGCGGTTATGCCCGCGTCAGCGCCGGGGATGATGCCAAGGCCTTTGCGATGCAACGGGGTGGCAAGGTTGCCGATGTCTGGATCAAGGGCGGCAAACCGGTGGAAACGCCCAGCCTTCTGGTTGCGGGTGCATCGGAAAACCGCCGGCCATCGTCGCGTGCCGCCCTGCCCAGCCGCGCCGCAGACAATTTTTTCTGGCTGGGGCGCTATGTTGAACGCGCCGAGCAGAACATGCGCCTGTTTCGCGCCTACTTTGCCCGGATCAACGATGGGGCATCCCACGATGCGCTGCTGCTGGCCCACATGCGCCGCTTCCTGATGGGGGCGGTCAAACCCCATCCTGCTCCGATGGCCGCGCGATTTGACGGGCCGCTTGCAGATGCGCTGAGCGCCGCAAGCAAGATCGGCGACCGGTTTTCACCGGACGGCATGATGGCGTTGCGCGCATTGGTGGCCACGTCGAGAGAACTGGATCAGCGGCCCGTCCCGCTTGAGGATTTCTCGAAGGAGATCAGCCAGTTGTTGCGCCAGATCACCGGGTTTGCAGGCTTGGTCCACGAAAACATGTACCACTCCGATGGCTGGCGGTTCCTGAGCTTGGGGATATCGCTGGAACGGGCCTCCAACATGGCGCAGCTTCTGGCGCATTTGACGGGCCCTACGGCCCCCGATGGCGCATTGGATCTGGCGCTTGAGGTCGGCGACAGCATCGTATCCTACCGGGCGCGGTATTCGATCCTTGCCAACAGCGCCGCAGTGCTGGGGCTGCTGGCAATCGACGATCAGAACCCCCGCGCGATCCGCTATCATGTGGCGCGCGCCAAGGCGCATATCGCGCAATTGCCGGGCCAGGATGACGGGCATGTCCTGTCCGATGTGGCCCGCAATATCCTGCTGCTGGATACCGAGCTGGCCGCAAGCACCCCGGCTGTACTGACACCCGCGATACTGGGAGAAATCCAACGCGACATCTGGGATGTGTCAACCGCGCTGACCCAGGCGCATCTGGTCTAGCGCATGGTGTACGATATCCGTCTTAACATCTCCCATCGCTATGCGGGGCCAGCGCGCAACGGTCGCCACCTGTTGCGCGTGCTGCCCCGCCAGATCGCCGGGCGGCAAAATTTGATCTCCCAGCTGATCGAAGTGTCACCCGCCCCCGACCAGCGCCATGACAGCATCGATTTTTTCGGCAACGCAGTCAGTTCGGTGACCCACAAGAACCCGCACAGCACCATGACCATTCGCATGTCCGCAAGGGTCGAACTGGCCAGCGTTCCCGCCTATGATGGCCCAGAAATCGGCCTTGATGATCTGCGCAAAACACTTGGCGCGCTGCGGCGGCTG
>JBFGFW010000239.1:0-4641 GCA_041579395.1 Sulfitobacter sp. | reverse complement strand
GCCCTCAGTCGATCCGAAGCGCGGTCAGGATAGCTTCGATACGGCCAACGTCCGAGGGGTTGTTAAGTTCCCAGAACGCCCGCCCCCGGCCCTCGACCTCGACGCAATGCACCGGCGTGGCGTTCTCCATGAAGCGCAGCTGCTCCAGCCCCTCAAGCTGTTCTAGCGGGCCGACGGGCCAAGAGGGATAGGCGGCCAATGCATCAGGGCGGTACGCATAGACGCCGACATGGTGAAACACCGGCGTCGGGTCCGCATCCGCATAGGTTTTTGACGTGAAAGGCACCACCTCTTTCGAGAAATAGAGCGCCTTGTGATCGGTCGCGAAAACCGATGTTGTGCCCCCGACGCGCCCGGCTTTGCGATCCGCCAAAAGGCTGTTCAGCGTCGCCCCATCGCACCGCAACACAGGTGTCGCAATCCCCGCGTCAGGGTCGTATTTCAGACCTTGCACAAGGCTTTCGACAAACCAATGTGGGGTCAGCGGCGCATCGCCCTGCAGGTTAACGACAACGTCGTAGCCGCCACCCAGAACCTGATGGGCCTCGGCGCAGCGTTCTGTCCCATTGGCACAGTCCACCGACGTCATTACCACCTCGGCACCAAAGGCTTCGGCGGCGGATTTGATGCGTTCATCATCGGTGGCGACCACAACTTTGTCCGCGCCCTGCACCGCGCAGGCGGCGCGCCAGCTGCGCTCGATCAGGCTGCGGGACGTACCGCTGGCCCCTTTCAGCATCGCCAACGGCTTCGCCGGATAGCGTGAGGACGCATAGCGCGCGGGAATGACGATCAGAACGGACATCAGGACGCTTTCAGTTCAACACCCGGCGCGTGGGCGATGAAAAACGGGTTCGCGAAATCGGCCTTGCCGTAGGTCAGCGGGGTCAGATCATCAAAACGCACCACGGCCCCCCCTGCCCCGTTCAATACCGCGTGGCCAGCGGCGGTGTCCCATTCCATCGTGCGCCCCAAGCGGGGGTACAAGTCGGCCTCGCCCGTCGCAATCAGGCAGAACTTCAGCGACGAACCGGCACTGGTCATGTCGCGCACGCTGTATTTGGCGATGTAGTCATCGGTCGCCTGATCGCGGTGGGATTTCGAGGCGACCACCATCAACGCGGCATTGTCAGGGCGTGACACGGTTATCGGTGTGGTCGGGCCCATCTCGTCCTTCAGAAATGCCCCGGTTTCCTCGACCGATTGACCGTCGGCCAGCGTAAAGAACATCCGCGACCGCGCCGGTGCATAGACGATGCCGCGTGTCGGAACCCCACCTTCGACAAGCGCGATATTCACGGTAAAATCGCCACGACGGTTGATGAACTCCTTGGTGCCATCCAGCGGGTCAACGATCAAAAAGGTGTCACCCTTCGCCGAGTGGGTTGACGATTGCTCTTCGGTGACCAGCATCATGTCGGGAAACGCCGTGCGCAAACCATCAGAGATGATCTTGTCGGCCGCTTCGTCTGCCACGGTCACGGGGCTTGCGTCGGACTTGGTTTTGACCTCGAAATCATCCGATCCGTAGATTTCCATGATTTTTTCGCCCGCTTCGATCGACAAACGCCGCATGACCGCCACAAATTGTTGATAGTCCATACCGGCACGATCCCTTCAGTTCCGTTGATTACTTTGCTTTAACCCCTTATGAGTGGCGATTAACGGAACGGCAAGAATTCCGTGCAAGCACGATGCGCAAAGAGGCTTAGTCTGATGTTTCAACCCGTACGGTCCGATCGTGGCAGTGTCGGTTCTGCCCTTAGCATGGCAGAGCTGGTCTATCATTCTGTCGTTCGATCGGTGCGCAAGCAGCATAACAACGCCTTTGCCGCGATCGGAATCAACATCCTTCAGGCCGTCATCTTCGTCGGTGTGTTCTATGTTATGTTTTCGATGTTGGGCTTGCGTGGGTCCGCGATCAGGGGTGATTTTGTCATCTACATCATGTCCGGCATCTTCTTGTTCATGATGCACACCAAAACCGTGACTGCTGTCGTTGCCTCCGAAGGTCCCTCCAGTGCCATGATGCAGCATGCGCCGATGACGACGATGATCGCACTGGCTGCGTCTGCCCTTGGATCGCTGTACATCCAGATGCTGTCGCTGATTTTGATCATGTCGATCTACCATCTTGCATTCAATCCAGTCGTGATTGACGATATTTCCGGTGTTTTTGGAATGATGATGCTCGCTTGGGGGACCGGTGTCGCTGTGGGCCTTGTGCTGCTGGCGATTAAACCTTGGGCCCCATCTTTTGTCACAATTTTTACTTCGCTGTATCAGCGGGCCAACATGATTGCGTCGGGCAAGATGTTTTTGGCCAATTCCCTGCCCACGTTCATGCTTTCGATGTTCGATTGGAACCCGCTGTTTCATATCATTGACCAGGCGCGCGGATTTGCGTTCATCAATTACAACCCGCGCTACAGCAACTGGGAATATGCCGCGTGGGTCGGGGTCGTATTGGTGGTAATCGGGATGATGGGCGAATTCTATACACGCAAACATGCCTCTGCCAGCTGGAACGCGCGCCGCTGATTTAATCGACCACCCGCAGTGTCAGGTTGATGCGGCCGCCCTTGGGCAACAACTGCGACGAGCCGGCCCTGATCCGGTCGATCCCGTGATAATGTAATCGTGCCTCGCCGCCCATGACGACCACATCACCCGACTGCAGCCAGACGCTTTCGGTCTTCCCGCCGCGCTTTTGTCCGCCGATCCGAAAAAGGCCCTCATCGCCCAGTGATATCGACACCACCGGCCATCTGAAATCTGCCTCGTCGTGATCCTGATGCATCCCCATTTTTGCATCCGGCCCATAATAGTTGATCAGGCAGCACTCGGGCCGGCGATCAAGCCCGGTCAGCGCGTCCCAGATCGCCAAAACCGCATCGGGGATTGCGGGCCACGCGGTGCCGGATGGATGGGTCTCCTCATAGCGGTAGCCGGCCTTGTCCGAAAACCAGCCGTATTTCCCCGCCGACGTCATGCGCACCGACATCTTGTGCCCACCCGGCGTTTCGGGTCGGAACAGCGGTGCTGACTTTACGACGGACCGCACGCCTCCCAAGAGCATCCGTTGCGCACCCGGATCAAGGTACCCTTTGTAAATTTCAAAGCCGCGCAGACGCAAAACTGTCATTTATTAGCACTTCCTTGCTGCTTTAGACAAAAATCCACACAGATTTTGCAATTCCTTTCTCATGCAACGGTTGCAGGGTCCATATCTGCTCCTTATATACGCCGAGAACCGCTGAAGGCATCCGGCCTTTGGCGAAATAGATCGGGGCAAGGGTGCCGCAATGGGCCCACGCCTCGTGTCATCGCCTTAAATAGATGAGGGATCAAATCATGGCCAAAGTAATTGGTATCGACCTTGGAACCACCAACAGCTGCGTCGCCATCATGGACGGCAGCCAGCCCCGCGTAATTGAAAACGCCGAAGGTGCGCGCACGACCCCTTCGATCGTCGCCTTTACCGACGACGAACGTCTGGTCGGTCAGCCCGCCAAGCGACAGGCTGTTACAAACCCGGAAAACACAATCTTTGGCGTCAAGCGCCTGATCGGTCGCCGCAATGACGACCCGGATCTGGCCAAGGACAAGAAGAACCTGCCGTTCAAAGTCATTGATGGCGGCAATGGCGACGCATGGGTCGAAGCCAAGGGCGAAAAGTATTCTCCCTCGCAGATTTCGGCGTTTATCCTTGGCAAAATGAAGGAAACAGCTGAATCGTATCTGGGCGAGGAAGTCACTCAGGCCGTGATCACTGTGCCTGCATATTTCAACGACGCCCAGCGTCAGGCAACCAAGGACGCGGGCAAGATTGCCGGTCTTGAAGTGCTGCGGATCATCAACGAACCGACTGCGGCGGCCTTGGCTTACGGTCTGGACAAGAAGAACACCCAAACAATCGCGGTCTATGACCTTGGTGGCGGTACATTCGACGTTACCATCCTTGAGATTGACGACGGCCTGTTTGAAGTCAAATCCACAAACGGTGACACGTTTCTGGGTGGTGAAGACTTTGACATGCGGATCGTTAACTATCTGGCGGACGAGTTCAAAAAGACCAACGGCGTTGACCTGACCAAAGACAAGATGGCGTTGCAGCGTCTGAAAGAAGCTGCCGAAAAGGCCAAGATCGAACTGTCCAGCGCCAGCCAGACAGAGATTAACCAGCCGTTTATCTCGATGGGCAAAGATGGATCGCCATTGCACATGGTGATGAAGCTGACCCGCTCCAAGCTGGAGCAGTTGGTCGGTGATCTGATCAAAGCCTCGATGAAGCCTTGCGCCGCGGCGCTGAAAGATGCCGGTATCTCTGCCTCTGACATCGACGAAGTCGTGTTGGTCGGTGGTATGACCCGTATGCCCCGCGTCATCGAGGAAGTGACCAAGTTCTTCGGCAAGGAGCCGCATAAGGGCGTGAACCCCGACGAGGTGGTGGCGCTCGGCGCGGCGATCCAGGCCGGCGTGCTGCAGGGCGACGTCAAGGATGTCCTGCTGCTCGACGTGACCCCGCTGTCCCTCGGCATCGAGACCCTGGGCGGCGTCTTCACCAAGCTGATCGACCGCAACACGACCATCCCGACCAAGAAGAGCCAGACCTTCTCGACCGCCGAGGACAACCAGCAG
>JBFGFW010000238.1:0-4643 GCA_041579395.1 Sulfitobacter sp. | reverse complement strand
GCACCAAGGTGGATTCCTTTGAAAAATGAGCGGCGCGGGTTCTCAAAACCCACGCGGATCGCTTCTTTTTTTGGATTAAGATCGCGCATCGCAACTAAATGCAAGTTTCACGAACTTTCTTGAAACTTAATGGACGCGCGCGCGTGACTGCCTAGGTGTGGGGGGTTTTTCCTTGGCCCGATGGTTCCATCGGTCCCTGAAATGGCTTTTCGCAAACTGCAATAGTCCTACTGGAGGAAGATTTATGTCAATTAATAAGAAAAAAGCGTTTGTCAGCGCAGGAGCCGTCCTAGCGACGGTATGTGCGACGACAGCGTGGTCTTCGTCGCACCGCGAAGCGCCGGGCATCACTGAGATGCCGAAAGTCGATGCTACCGATTTCTATATGTTCCGGGGATACGAGGCCGGCAAAGAAGACACGGTTACGTTCATCGCCAACTACCAACCGCTTCAGGCACCTTATGGTGGTCCGAACTATTTCACGATGGACAGCGATGCGGTTTATGAAATTCACGTCGACAACGATGGCGACGCAATGGAAGACATCACGTTCCAGTTTCAGTTCAAGAACACCCTGGCGAATGCCGGCAAGGGCATTGCGCTGACGGTTGGCGGTGTGGATGTTGCAATCCCCCTGCGGCAAGCAGGACAGATTGCAGCTGGCAACACCGGCGCGCAAAACGAGTTCGAAAGCTATACCGTGCGCAAAATCAACGGTGATCGCCGTTCCGGTTTTGGCAAAAGCGCGTTGCTGACCAATGCCGGTGGCGGTGGCACAACGTTCAACAAGCCAATCGATAACATCGGCAACAAGACCATCTCGGATTATGACGCCTATGCCGATGGCTTCATCAGCTCTGCAACGATCCCTGACTGCGCCAGCCCAGGTCGGGTTTTCGTCGGTCAACGTGCCGAAGCATTCGCCGTCAACCTTGGCGAAATCTTTGACCTCGTGAACCTGGTGCCAATTCAAGGCAATCCATCTGTTGAATATCCGCAGTATAACGTGGCCCAGCCTTTCACGGGCGGCATCACCCAAGACCGTGCCAACGATGACCTGATCGACAGGTTCAACGTCACGTCGATTGCCATCGAGGTGCCGATCTCGTGCCTGACAGGCGACGGCAACGGCGTCATCGGTGCATGGACCTCTGCCAGCCTGCCTCAGGCGCGGCTGCTGGATCCAAGCCCGACCTACGAAGGGACCGATCGCAACGGGGGCGCGTATGTACAAGTTGCACGTCTGTCGAACCCTCTTGTGAACGAAGTCGTCATCGGCTTGCCTGACAAGGATCTGTTCAACGCGGCCGAGCCGACGCAGGACGGTGCACTTGCCACCTATGTGACAAACCCAACGCTGCCCGAACTTGTCGAGCTGTTGTTTGGTGGTGTTGCTGGCCTGCCGCAGGAATTGGCACCGAACAACTTCCCCCGCAACGACCTTGTCGCGGCTTTCCTGACCGGCTTTCCTGGGTTCAACCAGCAAGAGACCGTGACCGGATCGGAAATGATGCGTCTGAACACTGGTGTTGCAGCGACGCCGCTGGCAAACCAGAACGTCTTTGGCCTGATTGCCGAAGATCTGGCGGGTTTCCCCAACGGACGTCGTCCTGCGGATGACACCGTCGACATCGCCTTGCGCGTTGTGATGGGCCGTCTGTGTCACCCCGTCCCCTTGGGTCAGGAACTTAGCGGTGATTCGTCAGCGCAAGATGACGTCAATCTGGGCCTGTGTTCTCCTTCAGATGCGCCAGTTGGTACTGCCGCGTTTACTGACGGCGCGCCGATCAAACCGACCGATCTGCGTGGGACGTTCCCTTACCTGAACACGCCGCTTGCCGGCTCGCCCAACTAAGTGGAGGATGGTATGACAATGACTATGACCCAGACACGTCCATCCACGGGCAAGTTGGTCGCAGGGGCATCGCTGCTTTTGTTGCTGGCCGCCTGTGGCGGTGGAGCGGCACTTGGCCTTGATTCCTTGGGCGATGTCTTCGCGCGGGCCTTTGCAGCCGATGCAAACGGTGTGGCCTTGGCTAATCCGGCATCTGCCGGGTTGACCGTTAACCCGAACATCGACCCGTTTAATCCGTAAAGGATCGGGTCGCCGTTCAGGCACACGAAAATGGGCGCGACCTGTCATGGGTCGCGCCTTTGCTACATCTTCGGGATCGCAGGGATCTGGTTTCTTGGCACACCATAGGCCCGCCGCGTGACAGCGACAGTTCGGCCCGAGAAGTTTTCACTGCGTGTGATCCTGCTGACAAGTTGAAGTGCGATATCGTCAACCTGAGCACGGATCTCTACATCGAAAATCTGTGACGTGAACCCCGCGAGCGTGGGACGGACCGCACCGACGCGGTCAAGATCTTCCTGCGTCAGCATCCCGCCTGCGTCGCGCACCCGTTCCAAACGAAGTGCGGCGGATCGGTTATTCAGCACCACCGTTAACAGCAGGGGATCCGCAGTGTTCAGGTTCAGGGTCGCCGTGGCGGGCAGGAAATCCACATATGGTGATAGGGTGGCAATTGTCGCCGGTGTGACGCTTTGCAGGTCAGAGACGTCTTTCAAGCCGGGTCGGCTGACAATTTCCGCCGCGATCCGCGCCCCTTCGGCGCGGTCGATGTCCAGTTCCGCCAGAAGCTGAAGCATGGCTTGAACTTCCGTCGGTGCGCCGCCCGCCAGCCGCGTCAGGTTCAGCTTGCTTTGGGCATCGCGGATAGAGACGGAAAATGACCCCAATGTCAGGCTCGCTTCTTGCTGTGCCACTTGGGCCCAGGGTTCGGCGTAATGATCCGATTCCGGCGCGTTGACCATGTCCTGACGCAGGGCCGTAACGACGCTGGCTTCGGCCCCCCTTGCCAGCGCGTCGGCGGCGGTTGCCGCGGCCATCGTCTGCGCGCGCCTGAGCGAGGTTTCTTGCGACGACAGCATCAGAAACACGATGATTGACGCAATCGACAGGATCACCAGCACATTGATCAGGACAACACCACCTTCGGTATCGCGGGTCATTCGTCGCGCTCGGACGGCAGATCGACCAAGCGGCTGACCATGCCTTCGGGAAGGTCCAGTTGCATCTCAAGGGCCATCAAGGTCGGGCTGAACCCCAAGGTCTGGGTCTGTGCGACGGGCCAGGCGTCATGCGAAATGCCATCGGTATCAATGGCCCGAAATCGCATCGCCTGAACACCGCTGATCATTGTTTGCGCAAAGCTGCCGCGTGTGACGCGGCGCTGCAGATTACCGTCTTCCAATTGATAGGATAGGCCCCCCGTGCCTGTGCGAAACATTCTAAGGCTATCATATCCCTGCCGGATGCTGCCGGGCGCGGATTCCTGCAGGTCACGGGTGAACACGACCAATGTGCGGTCGATCTGCGCCAGTCGTTCCAATCGGCCTTCGGTGCCGGATTGCACGCGCAGGATGTTGTCGAGCATCGAAAACCCGGCCAGCCCAATCAGCGAAAACAATGCAAGCGCGACCAGCACCTCGATCAGCGTCACACCTGCCTGATCCTCCCGCCGCACCTGCCGCATCATGAAGAGGCGGCCCCGATCATCGTAATGGCACCTGCATCGACGTTCAGAACGGCCAACCCACGGGTGCATATGCCCGATCGGTTGAACTTGAAGGGGCCAAGCACACCGGAAAACCCCTTCTCGCGCGACAGGCCTGTACCGGTCTGCTCTTGGATGCGGCCCAGCAGGCGTGCGGTCTCAACACCGTCGAACGCGACGCCCGCCAGAACACCGGGGCTTGATCCGTGGGTGTCCTGATAGGCGACGGCGAAAGGCTCGAATGCTACGGGGTCGGGGGCCGCGTACCATGCGCCCCGCAGGTCTGAATTGTTGGCAGGGTCTCGGGATGACCATTGTGAAGACCCCAACACCTGTGTCTTGCCGCGCAGCGCCGACGCAAGCGCGTCCAACTCGGCTCCGGCACCGGGCAGATAGACGGCCTTGGGAAGCGTGCCGCCGTTGGCTTCGGTAAGTTTTGCAAGGATCGAAGCGGGATCTGTTTCGGTGATGGGTTGCAGAACCGTCTGACCTGCCGCCTTGCCAGCCTGCAGTGCCGCCGCGGCGGAGCGTTGGCCAAACTCGCCGGGTGCGACGACCACGCCGACAGTGTCCAGGCCCCGCCTTGCTGCAAAGGACAGGATGGCACGTGCAGATTGTTCAGGCGTCACCCCCAGCACGAAGACACCATTGCCGGCGACCGTGGTGTCGTTCGAGAGCGTCAGCACTGGTACATTTGGCCCGACCGCTTGTGCGACCGCCGCGACCTGCGCGCCAAACAGCGGCCCTACGATCATCCGTGCGCCCGACGCCACGGCCAGCCGCGCCGCCGTTGCGGCCGTTTCCGGTGTATCGCCTGAATCAAAGAACGCCATTTCGCCGGTATCGCTCAGCACGTTGCCGCCAAGGGTTGCGGCATTGCGCATGATCTGGCCTAACTGCGGTGCCCGACCCGTGACGGGTGCCAGCAAAGCAGCCCTTCCGGGTCCGTCGCTTTTGGCGGGGGCGCGGTCGATGACGCTACCCAGACCAGTGCCGGAACATGCAGAAAGAAACGAAGCCGATGCCGCCAATCCAGACAGAAACATCCGTCGGTCACGTCGCGTCGCGCCCTGGTCGCGGACG
>JBFGFW010000237.1:0-4660 GCA_041579395.1 Sulfitobacter sp. | reverse complement strand
GGCAAAGTTGCGGAACCCGTCTGTCTCGGGTTCAAGATACGCCACTGAATCGATTTCGGTCTGTTCCTGCGTCGCATCGCCCCGGCCCGGCATGAACGGCACCGTCACCTGATGGCCTGCATCCTTGGCAGCCTTTTCGACCGCCGCAGACCCGGCCAGAACGATCATGTCGGCAACCGAGATTTCCTTGTTGCCCGACTGGGCACCGTTGAAATCAGCACGGATGCCTTCCAGAACGTTCAACACCTTGGCCAACTGATCAGGCTCATTCACCGGCCAGTCCTTTTGCGGCTCAAGGCGGATGCGCGCGCCATTGGCACCGCCCCGCTTGTCAGACCCGCGGAATGTCGCGGCTGATCCCCATGCGACAGCGATCATTTCCTGAAGGGTCAGGCCGGATGTCAGCACTTTTTCCTTCAACGATGCGATGTCGGCGTCGTTGACCAGCACATGCGTCACGTCGGGGATCGGATCCTGCCAGATCAGTTCTTCGCCGGGAACATCTGGGCCAAGATAGCGCGTGATCGGCCCCATGTCGCGGTGCGTCAGCTTGAACCAGGCACGGGAAAACGCATCTGCAAACTCTGCCGGGTTTTCGTGGAAGTGTTTTGAAATCTTGTAATACTCAGGGTCTTCGCGCAGCGCCAGATCCGACGTCAGCATCATTGGCGCGTGGCGCTTTGTCGGGTTGTGTGCGTCAGGCACAGTCCCCGCGGCGGCACCGTTCTTTGGCGTCCACTGGAAGGCACCTGCGGGGCTTTTGGTCAATTCCCAGTCAAGATTGAACAGGTTGTCGAAATAAGTCATGTCCCACTGCAACGGCTGCTGCGACCACGCCCCTTCGGGCCCGCCCGTGAGGGTAAATTCGCCGTGGCCGGTTTCAAATGCGTTGGTCCAGCCAAAGCCTTGGCTTTCCAGTGCACCGCCTTCGGGTTCGGCACCGATGTTGTCGGCAGATACCGCACCGTGACATTTTCCGAAGGTGTGGCCGCCCGCGATCAATGCGACCGTTTCATAGTCGTCCATCGCCATCCGGCTAAAGGTTTCGCGGATATCTCGTGCAGACAGCTTTGGATCGGGGTTGCCGTCCGGGCCTTCGGGGTTGACGTAGATCAGCCCCATCTGCACGGCGGCCAGCGGGTTTTCCAGCTCGCGATCACCGGAATAGCGGCCATTCTTCAGCCACTCATCTTCAGAGCCCCAATAGATGTCTTCTTCGGGTTCCCAATTGTCGATGCGTCCGCCGGCATAGCCAAAGGTTTTCAGCCCCATCGATTCAAGCGAGATGTTGCCGCACAGGATGATCAGGTCGCCCCATGAAATCTGGTTGCCGTATTTCTGCTTGATCGGCCACAACAGGCGACGCGCCTTGTCGAGGTTGGCGTTGTCGGGCCAGCTGTTCAGCGGCGCGAAACGCTGCGTGCCGGTCGATGACCCGCCACGCCCGTCAGCGGTGCGATAGGTGCCTGCCGCGTGCCACGCCATGCGCACGAAAAATGGGCCGTAATGGCCGTAATCGGCTGGCCACCATTCCTGCGAATCCGTCATCAGCGCATGCAGGTCCTGCTTAACCGCGTCCAGGTCCAGCTTCTTGAATTCTTCGGCATAGTCAAAGTCGGCACCAAGCGGGTTCGAATCAATCGAATTCTGGTGCAGCAATTTTAAATTCAGCTGGTTTGGCCACCAATCGTTCAAAGACCGCGCGCCGCGCGTGGACGTGCGCCCGTGGCTGCCGACAACCGGGCATTTGCTGATGTTTTCGACGTCATTTCCATCCATGGTACTCTCCAGTTTCGCTGTTCAAGGTTACGGTGTGCCTAGAAAGGGCCCCCGCAGCTTTCTAGAATCATTCTAGAGGGTTTCGCGCCGCAACAAAAGGTCATCTGGCCCGGTCGTTTGACCATTCACGTCACAACTTGGATGGCTTTCCCCGTCGCGCCCTGCCGTTTTGCAGCCGCCGCCCCGCGTGGTCAGCATACAGTGTCTTGTGGCGATCATCGGTATAAGGGTCACTCCTGTTGATTTGGCAGGCGTTGGCTATGGTAAAATCTGCCTCGGGAATTTCGCGTTGTCGGGGTGCGACTGCGGCACTTCGTCGCCTGACGAGATCCGCATTTGCGCAGCCTGCACGTGATAGCATCGGTTTCCACCTGCCAGCCCTCGCGCAGCATCATAGCGTGGATGATGTCCACCAAGGTTTGGATCATCCCTTTTTCTCTTTGATCGGGGGGGGGCGGCGATATGCGGCTGGATCCGATTGATGCCAGGGGACAGCCGCCGAACTGGCAACGAACACTGCCGCTTGGGCGCACGTCAGGGTTTCGAGGCGCGATTTCTCGCGCCCCCGGTCCTTGGTTTACTGCAAGCGTTGCAACAGATCGCGGGACGGATCGCCCGTGGCCTGCAACCCGACGCTTTGCTGGTAGGCCGCGATAGCTTTGCGGCTGTTCGGCCCGATAACGCCGTCGGTGCCATCGGTGTCGAATCCGTTGGCGGTAAGGCGTTGCTGCAATGCCTTGCGGTCATCAATCGTCATGCCGTATTTGTCCGGACCGAACTTGGCCTGAATAGGGCCACCGCCCGCGATGCGGTCTGACAGATGGCCCACGCCGATCGCGTAATTGTCCGAGTTGTTGTAGCGCTTGATGGCCCGAAAATTATTGAACACCGCAAAGCGCGGTCCGCCCTGATCAGGCTGAAGCACGGATATAGGCGCGCCAGATTTGGCCGCGGCCGTGCCCATCTCGCCACCCCACTTCTGACCGGATTTCCAGCCTGATTTGGCCAGATACGCGGCAGTCGAAGCGAGCGAATCCGTGGGGTCGTCCGACCAGATGTCACGGCGACCGTCGCCGTTGAAATCAACGGCGAACGCCTGATACGAGGTCGGGATGAATTGCGTGTGCCCCATCGCCCCTGCCCAGCTGCCGGTCAGGCCCGATACCGCGACATCGCCACGCTCAAGGATCTTTAGCGCCGCGATCAGCTGCTTTTCAAAGAACGCGCCGCGGCGGCCATCATGGGCCAATGTGGATGTAGATGAAATGACCGACACTTTGCCGCGCCGCTCTCCGTAGAAGCTTTCCAGTCCCCACACCGCCGCCACCACTTCGGCCGGCACGCCATAGCGCGCTTCGATCTGGGACAATGTCGCGCGGTGCCGGGCAAAGGCAGCCCGCCCCTTGCTGACACGTTCGTCTGAGGCCGCAATGGCCAGATAATCCTCAAGCGAGCGGCTGAATTCCGTCTGGTTGCGGTCGCGTTTGACCACGCCGGGCAAATACCCTGCCCCGGCAAACGCGCGATTCAGCGTAGTCTGCGATATGCCCTGCGCGGCGGCGCGTGGTTTGAACGACGCAACCCAGGCGTCATAGCCGGCATTGGGTTGCGGCTGCAGATCCGGCGGCAATGCCCCGTCGCTGCGCGATGAGAAAGTACCCGCGCTGCTGCGTGCATCACAGGCCGCAAGCCCTAATGCTGCCAATCCGATGGTGAAATGTCTTCTGCTAATACTCATGCTGCCCGCGCCTTTTTACCTGTAGCTTGGGCGCAGGTTATCCGATGGCGACGCGGGGGCAAAGGGGGTCTTGCGCTACGGCAAAGCTCCGCCTAGCTGCCCGGCACATACAAGGGAACCGTCGACATCGACATTTTTGCAGACCCGTTCTGAACGTCGCGCGCATGGCTGATATAGATCAATGTGTTGTTCGCTTCGTCATAGATCCGCTTGACCTTCAGCGATTTGAAGATGATCGACCGACGTTCGCTGAACACTGTCTCCCCTTCGTCATCGCGCGAGATGTCGCCGATTTCAATCGGGCCTGTCTGGCGGCAGGCAATCGACGAATTGGAGGGGTCCTCGAACCAGTTTCCCTTTTGAAGTCGGTCAATCAAGCCACGCTCAAAATAGGCAAGGTGACAGGTGACGCCCTTGACCTTGGGATCGGCAACCGCTTCGACCACGATATCATTGCCAAGCCAGTCAACATCGACATTCCCCACGACATCGGCCTTTGCAACCGTCTGCGCGCCCAAAGTCAGCACTGCGACACTGGACACCAGTAACGACGTTTTCAACAGTTTCATGATATTCCAAGCCCCAGATTTGATTGATTTCAGCCGCAAGTTACTGCGCTTTTGTGCCCATTACGTCGGAAGTCCGCGTCGCTTTCCGTGCGGCACACCCTTGTAACGCATGGATACAGGTATTCGTCGGATGGTGTTCTACCGGTGCACCCTTCGGGATACAAGCCGCAGGCCTTGGCGTGCTTTGCTATGTGATCGGCAGCTGACAGAATTAGGAGCCTCTGATTTCGCACAAGGCGCTTTGCAACCCCTTTGGCCATCTGAACGCTCAGTGCTGCGTGGCGACCCCCTTTGACCGACGCCGGAAAGTTGCTGGCCGCCCTCACTCTCGCCGCTGATTTCGAGCTAATTATATAATTTAATTCATTTTTTTAACATTTGGTGATTTGAGATCCGCCCGTTTCTCGTTAAACTCAGGCCTGAAAGTCGGGGCGTGACATGGCCAGTGACTACTTGTTTCCATTCTATGTACTGCTGGGTGGCGCTGTTTCCGTAGCGGTTGGGTTTACATTTCAGCCACTGACCGAAGACGACGCAACTCGGGCTGGGAACGCCGAACATCAGGCACGAATGC
>JBFGFW010000236.1:0-4676 GCA_041579395.1 Sulfitobacter sp. | reverse complement strand
CTCTCTTCAACTTCTTCAGTACAACGCCGGGCCACGCGCTAGTCGCTCGCCCGGCGTTTTTCGTTTGATAAGGTCTGCCAAGATGTCCCGCTACACCCCCGCTGAAATCGAATCCCGCTGGCAAGCTGTCTGGGAGAAGGACGACGTCTTCAAGGCCGTGCGCAGTGCGGAAAAGCCGAAATACTATGTGCTTGAGATGTTCCCCTATCCGTCGGGCCGCATCCACATGGGCCACGTGCGCAACTATACGATGGGTGACGTCATCGCCCGCTACAAGATCGCCACCGGGCACAGTGTTCTGCACCCGATGGGATGGGACGCGTTTGGCATGCCTGCCGAAAACGCCGCCATGGCGATTGGCGGCCACCCAAAAGACTGGACCTACGGCAACATCGCCGACATGCGCAGCCAGATGAAACCGCTGGGCCTGTCGATTGACTGGTCCCGCGAATTTGCGACGTGCGACCCCGAATACTATGGCCAGCAACAGGCCCTGTTCCTTGATTTTCTGCAGGCCGGTCTGGTCTATCGCAAGAACGCTGTCGTCAATTGGGACCCGGTCGATATGACGGTGTTGGCCAACGAACAGGTCGAAGCGGGGCGCGGCTGGCGGTCTGGCGCGTTGGTGGAACGGCGCGAACTGACGCAGTGGTTCTTCAAGATTTCCGCCCATTCCGAGGAATTGCTGGACGCGCTGGATACGCTGGACAACTGGCCCGCCAAGGTCAAATTGATGCAGGCGAACTGGATCGGGAAATCGCGTGGGCTGCAATTCGCGTTCTCGACCATCGACGCGCCCGAAGGCCATGACCGGATCGAAGTATACACGACCCGGCCTGACACGTTGCTGGGGGCCAGCTTTGTCGGCATTTCGCCGGATCATCCGCTGGCCAAACTGTTGGAAAAAGACAACCCGGAGATTGCCGCCTTCTGCGCCGAGTGCCGCAAGGGGGGCACCACCGAAGAAGCGATTGAAACGGCAGAAAAGCTGGGCCTTGATACCGGCCTGCGCGTGCGTCACCCCTTTGATACTGCTTGGGAACTGCCCGTCTACATCGCCAATTTCATCCTGATGGATTACGGCACGGGCGCGATCTTTGGCTGCCCGGCCCATGACCAGCGCGACTTTGAATTCGCGACCAAATACGGTCTTCCGATCATTTCGACGTTCCTTCCGTCCGAAGATGCCGACCCCAAGGTCAGCGAAGCGTATGTGCCCGCAAAAACCGAACGCGTGTTCTATAACGGTGGCTTTGCCGGCGATGCGTGGCAGACTGGCGAAGCAGCCGTTGCCGCCGCGATAGAAGCCTGCGAATCCCAAGGTGTCGGCCAGGGCGTGACCAAGTTTCGGCTGCGCGACTGGGGCCTGTCCCGCCAGCGCTATTGGGGCTGCCCGATCCCTGTCGTCCATTGCGATGCCTGCGGCGTGGTGCCCGAAAAGAAAGAGAACCTGCCCATCGAATTGCCCTACGACGTCAGTTTTGACACGCCCGGCAATCCGCTGGACCGGCACCCGACGTGGCGCAACTGTGCCTGCCCGTCCTGTGGTGCCGACGCGCGCCGTGAAACCGATACGATGGACACCTTCGTTGATTCGTCATGGTATTATGCCCGCTTTACCGCGCCCCACGCCGACACGCCCACGGTCATGGAAGACGCCAAATACTGGATGAATGTCGATCAGTATATCGGCGGGATCGAGCACGCGATTCTGCACCTGCTGTATTCCCGCTTTTTCGCCCGCGCGATGCACATCACCGGCCACCTGCCTGAAACGGCGGTTGAACCTTTCGATGCGCTGTTCACCCAAGGCATGGTCACGCATGAAATCTACCAAACGCGCGACGACAAGGATCGCCCGGTGTATCACCTGCCCGAAGACGTCACCGACGGCAAACTCGCCAATGGCACGCCTGTGGAAATCATCCCGTCCGCCAAGATGTCGAAGTCGAAGAAAAACGTCGTCGACCCACTGGGAATCATCGCAAGCTACGGGGCCGACACCGCGCGCTGGTTCGTCCTGTCCGATTCGCCGCCTGAACGCGACGTCGAATGGACAGCCTCTGGTGCGGAAGCGGCATTCAAACACCTTGGACGCGTCTGGAACATTTCGGACCGGATCGTTGCGATGGATAAAGAGGCCAAGGGCGAAGGTGACGACGCGTTGCTGCGCGCCATGCACAAATGCATCCATGATGTCACCATGGGCGTCGAATCCTTTGGGTTCAACGCCGCCATCGCCAAGCTCTATGCCTTTACCGCAACCTTGCAAAAATCCAAGGCCGGCCATGCAGCACAGCGCGAGGCAATCATGACATTGGCACAGTTGATGGCACCGATGACGCCGCATTTGTCCGAGGAAGTCTGGGCCGCACAAGGCGGCGTCGGGCTGATCACAACCGCCGCTTGGCCGCAGGCGGATGACGCAATGCTGGTTGATGACACGGTGACCCTGCCCATTCAGATCAACGGCAAACGCCGCGCCGAAATTCAGGTGCCTGCGGATATGTCGAAAGAAGAGGTTGAAAAGATCGCGCTTAGCCATGAAGCTGTCATTCGCACCCTTGATGGTGCCACACCCAAAAAGGTGATCGTTGTGCCGGGACGGATCGTCAATGTCGTTGCCTAAACGCCGCCTTCTGCTGGTACTGCCGGTGCTGTTACTGGCTGCGTGCGGCTTTCAACCCGTCTATGGCCCCGGCGGCACGGGCACTGCATTGAAAAACAGCGTTCAGGTCGATGCGCCCGACGATGCATTCACCTACACGCTGGTCCGCGAGATCGAAACGCGGTTGGGGCGTCCGAATGCACCGCGCTATGCCTTGGCGCTGGCTGTGGCCACCCACGAGGAAGGTCTGGCGATTGACGCTGCCGACAACACGACGCGCTATAACCTGATTGGCAGCGCGGATTTCGCCTTGCGCAATCTTGGCAGCGGGCAGATCGAAACCTCTGGCAAGGTCGAAAACTTTACCGGCTATTCCGCAACGGGGTCCACGGTGGCCACACTTGCTGCTGAACGGGACGCGCAGATCAGACTGATGACGATGATGGCTGACCAAATCGTCACAAGGCTGTATGCCGCCAACCTGACCCCATGAAACTGCCGCCCCGCGACGCAAACGCCTATTTCGCCAAGCCTGATCCAACCAAGACCGGCTTGCTGATTTATGGTGGTGATGCGATGCGCGTGGCTTTGAAGCGGCAAGCATTCTTAAAAACCCTGCTAGGCCCGAACGCAGACGAAGAAATGCGCCTGACCCGTATTCAGGCTGCCGACCTGCGGCGCGATCCGCCAATCCTGCTGGATGCGATCAAGGCCGTCGGGTTTTTCCCCGGCCCCTGTGCGGCCTTTGTCGAGGATGCCAACGACAATATCGCCAAAATCCTGATCGACGCATTGGCCGATTGGCAACCGGGTGATGCGCAGATCGTTGTCACTGCGGGCGATCTCAAGAAAACCTCCAAAGTGTTGAAAGCGTTCGAGGCACATCCATCAGCCTTGGCCACCCCGATCTACGACACCCCGCCCGACCGCGCCGAGATTGAACGTATTCTAGCCGATGCAGCCCTGAAACCCGACGTCGATGCAATGGGGGCGCTGACCGAACTGGCGCGCGTGCTGGATCCGGGCGATTTTCGGCAGATGGTCGAAAAGGTGACATTGTTTAAAATTGGCGACACCACCCCGCTGTCCGCCGATGACGTGGCCAATTGCGCGCCCACCTCGACCGAGGCGGATGTCGACGATATCCTGCACGTCGTCGCCGAAGCCCGCGCCGGCGACATTGGTCCGGTGATGGCGAAACTGCAGGCGCAGGGCGTCAACGCCGTAACGCTGATCATCATGGCCACGCGCCATTTTCGCACGCTGTACCGCATTGCCAGCAATCCGGGCGGCCAGATCTGGGGCGTGCGGGATCGTGACCGCGCCATGCGTCAGGCCAAGAACTGGGGTGCCGCAAAGCTTGAAACCGCACTGACCGTGCTGACCGACACCGACCTGACGCTTCGGTCTGCGGGACAGCACGCGCCAACGATGGCGCTGGTCGAGCGCGCATTTATCCGCCTCGCGATGCTGGGCGGCCAACGTTAGAACCTCAAAAGGAGCAACGACATGTACAAAGTCATCGGTGCCACCAAATCCCGCGCGCTGCGTGTGATGTGGATGCTGGAAGAACTGGGCCAACCCTACGAACACATCGCGTGCGCGCCACGCTCCGACGAAGCCAAGAAGTACAACCCGTCCGGCAAGATCCCGGCACTGGTGGACGGCGATGATGTGCTGACCGATTCGGTCGCCATCATGCAATATCTGGCCGACAAGCATGGTGCCCTGACCGCCCCGGCCGGCACCCCCGCCCGTGCGCGTCAGGATGCGATGACGTTCTGGCTGATTGACGAAATGGACGCGATCCTTTGGGCGGCAGCGAAACACAGCTTCGTTTTCCCCGAAGGACACCGTGTCCCAGAAATCAAGGATAGCCTGAAATCTGAATTCGCGCGGTCGGCCCGCATCCTGTCCGAGCGTCTTGAAGGGCCGTTCCTGATGGGTGACGAAATTACTGTGCCCGACCTTTTGGCCACCCATTGCATCAACTGGTCCATCGGCGCGGGGTTTGCAAAAGTGGACGACAAGCTGGGCGATTGGGCCAAATCCATGCGCGAGCGCCCTG
>JBFGFW010000235.1:0-4677 GCA_041579395.1 Sulfitobacter sp. | reverse complement strand
CAGGATGCCCGACACGTCGACGTCGATATGCTCGGACATGGTGCGCACGGTGCGCGGGTTGGCCGTGATCTTGATGACCGGCACGATCGGGTTGCCGACCACGTTGCCCTGCCCGGTCGGGAAGGTGTGAATGACAGCGCCACCGGCAGCCATAAGCGTCACACATTCCGCCGCAGCAGACGACGAATCCATGAAATACAAGCCGTTGCCCTTGCTGGGTGCTTCGGCAGGCTCAAGGATGTCGATGTACTTTGATGTCCGGCCAATTTTCTCAAGGTTGCCAAGGGCCTTTTCCTCGATGGTGGTCAGACCGCCTTCGATGTTGCCTTTGGTGGGCTGGCTATCGGACAGATCATCGGTTTGGTGCGCAAAGATCACATCGTCCTGATACGCCTTCCACATCTTGTACCAACGTTCGCCGACTTCCGGCGTGGCGGCGCGTTCCTTGCAGATGTGCTCGGCTCCGGTGATCTCAGACGTTTCACCAAAGAAACCGGTGATGCCTTCGGGCAGCAGCTTGTCGTACATGTTGCCAACTGTCGGGCATGATCCCAGACCAGTGGTCGTGTCGCTTTCGCCGCATTTCGTGGAAACCCACAGTTCGCTGATCGAACATTCCTCGCGCTGAATCTCGGTCGCGTGATGCACGAATTCCTTGGCGGCCCAAGACGCGGCGCGGATCGTTTCGAAATCGCCCTTCTGCTCGATCGAGAATTCGGCGACGGGCTTGCCGGTCAGACGGATGCCATCGGCGATCTTCTTGGTCCAACCGGGTTCGATCCCGATAACAACGACGGCAGCCACGTTGGCGTTGGCCCCGGTGCCGATGATCGTGCGGAAATGCACGTCAAGGTCTTCGCCGAATTGCAGACGGCCATAGGCGTGCGGGATCGCCATCGTGCCTTTGACATTGTTGGCCACAGCTTCGCATGCCGCGTTCGAAATGTCGTCAACGGGCAGGATGATCACGTGATTGCGCACGCCAACCCGGCCGTTTTCGCGGCGGTAGCCCTGTACGGTAATATTGGAATATTTGGATGTCATGTTATGGGTCCTTACCAGCGCTTCGTTTTGCAGTTATGGGTGTGGACATGTTCGCCCTGACCGATATCGGCGGTGATCTTGCCGATGTCCTCGCCGTATTTGATGGCGGTGTCGCCCGCCTTCAGGTCTTTCAATGCAATCTTGTGACCGATTGGCACGTCGTGTTTGGCGGTCAGGCGGAATGTCGAATTGTCATGGGTGATACAGCACAGCATATCCGTGCCCGCAGTCAGACCCTCGACCACGACAACACCGACATTGTCGGCTTCTTCGTGGACAAGCAGTTGCGGAATTTCATTCGGTTTGGGTTTTGTATCGGGCATCAGCGTCTCCAATTATGCTGGTTTGAGTATGATCTTGGGCGCAGCGACCCGGCCTTCGCGGATATCGCGAAACGCTTGGGCACCGTCGCTAAGGGGGCGGCGCTCCGCCCAGTCGAGCGGGCCAAGACGGCCGTCGAACATGGCAGCACAGGTATCGCGAAAGTCCTGCGCGGTGTAGGTATAGGTCCCGATAAAGGTGATCTCTTGCAGGGTCAGGCGGCGTATATCAAGGCCCGCAGACCCACCCCCCAGTCCAACATGCAAGATCACCCCGCCGGGGCGGGTCGCCGCACAGGATGTGGCGCGGGTCGCGTCGTAGCCGACACAATCAACAGTCAGATCGAACAGCTTTCCGCTGATGTCATCGGGCGACATCACGTGCACCGATGGGTCCAGTCTCAGGAAGTCGCGGCGCAGCTTGTTCGGCTCGACCAAAGTGATTTTCGGAACGCCCTGAGCGACCAGACTGATCGCCGCGGCAACCCCGATGGCACCACCACCGATAACAAGCGCGGTTTCGGCACCTCCTGCTGGCAGCGCCTCAAGCCCAAGGCGCACCGCGTGCCATGACACCGCCACCGGTTCGGCAAGGGCAGCCTTCTCCAACGGAATATGCGCCGGAACTGTCACAAGGTTGCGTTCGGGCATCGCCACGAATTCCGCAAACGCCCCTTCGCGCGGCGGCATCGAGATGATCTGCCGGGTGCTGCACAGGTTATCGCGGCCCTCAAGGCATGCCGGACAGGTGCCGCAGGTCACCAGCGGGTTGATCGTCACGCGGGTGCCGTCCAATGCCCCGCCCACAACGGTGCCAGCACCTTCGTGCCCCAGGATCAGCGGGGCCGGGCGGCGGTCGTCATGACCCAGATAGGCATGCATGTCAGACCCGCAGATGCCGACGCTGTCGATCCGGATCAGGTGATGATCGTCCGGAACGTCGGGGTCAGCCACATCGCGAAAATCCAACCCTTCGACACCAGTGTAAACAAGCGCTTTCATTTTGCTGTGAACCCCCCATCGACCATCAGAACCTGCCCCGTGACATAGGCACAGGCGTCAGAGCAGAAAAACAAGAGCGGGCCGTCAAGATCTTCGGGTTCGCCGTTGCGCCCCAGACAGGTCTGCGCAGCGTTGCGGGCCGCCCGTTCGGGATCGTTGAAAACCGCTGCCGTCAGTTCGGTGCGAAAAAACCCCGGACCGATGGCATTGGCGGTGATGCCGTCGCGCGACCACGCCTCGGCCATCGCGCGGGTCAACTGTGCAACGCCGCCCTTAGACGCCCCATAGCTAAGGCCACCGGGAAAGGCGCGATGCGACTGCAAAGAGGCGAAATTGACGATCCGCCCCCACCCCTTGGCCCGCATCCCCGGCACCAGATGCTGGGACAGGAAAAACGGCGCGGCAAGGTTCAGGTTCAGCGTGATATCCCAGCCTTCGGGCGTGACATCGTCTGCGGCTTCGCGGGTGTTGATGCCCGCCCCATGCACCAGAATGTCAGGTGCCCCGAATGGTCCAGCGGCGCGAACGGCAAGATCGGCCAGCCCTGTCCGGTCGCTCAGATCAAAGGGCAAGGCAAAGATTTCGCCCGGTGCCGCGGCCTGCAAGGATGCCAGCGCGTCAGCACGCCGGGCAATCGCGACCACCTTGGCCCCGGCCTGCGACAGCACCAGCGCCGCGCGCCGACCAAGGCCGGAACTGGCCCCGGTGACGCAGGCAACGTGGCCGCGCAGATCAGGATGGTCGCTGCTTTTCATGCCTGCTCTTCTGCGGTCAAATCAAAGGTTTCGCCGGGAAAGAACTTCGCCAGACGGATATCGGCGGTGCGGGCATGTGCCTCCATCCCTTCAAGGCGGGCGATGCGGGCCGTGGCTTCGGCAATCGGCTTGGCCCCCTCGCGAGTTGATCGCTGCCAAGTGACAATCTTCATGTACGTGTGCACTGAAAGCCCGCCAGTATAGGTCGCCGCGCGGCTGGTGGGCAACACGTGGTTGGTGCCCGACGCCTTGTCGCCAAATGCAACGGTCGTTTCCTCGCCCAGAAAAAGCGAGCCATAGCAACGCAGACGATCCAGCCACCAATCCAGATCGGCGGCCTGAACCGTCAGGTGTTCTGGCGCATATTCATCGGACGTCAATGCCATTTCGTCGCGGTCGGCACACAAGATCACCTCGGCATAGTCGCGCCACGCGGCAGTCGCGTTTTCGCGGTTCACCTCTGGCAGGGTTTCGATCAGCGTGGGCACCAGACGCATCACTTCTTCTGCGATGTTGCGGTCATCCGTCACCAGCCAGACAGGCGAATTATATCCATGCTCGGCCTGGCCAACCAGATCGGTGGCAATGACAAGTGGATCAGCGCCCTTGTCCGCAAGGATCAGGCTGTCGGTGGGCCCTGCAATCATGTCGATCCCGACGCGCCCGAACAAGATCCGTTTGGCTTCGGCCACGAACTGGTTGCCCGGACCGACCAGAATGTTGGCCGGTGGCAGACCGAACAGGCCAAAGGTCATGGCCGCGACGCCCTGCACGCCCCCCATCGCCATGATCTTGTCGGCACCGCAGATATGCGCCGCATAGACGATCGCCGGGGCGATACCGACGCCCGGACGCGGCGGAGAACAGGCAACGATGTGGTTGCAACCCGCCACCTTGGCCGTTGTCACGGTCATGATCGCGGACGCGATGTGCGAATAGCGGCCACCGGGAACATAACATCCCGCCGCATCCACTGGCATCACCTTTTGTCCGGCAATCATCCCCGGCACAATTTCGACTTCGATGTTGGTCAGCGTCGCCTTTTGCGCTTCGGCAAAGCGTTTGACGTTGTCGTGGCTGAACCGGATGTCGGCCTTGATCTTTTCCGGCACCGCCGCGATGGCCGCTTGGATTTCGGCGTCGGACAAAAGAACACTGCCGTCGTATTTGTCGAATTTCGCCGCGTATTCCAGCGCAGAGGCGTCACCGCCGGCTTCGATGTCGTTCAGGATTCCCTGCACCAGTTCATGGACGTCCGAGGCACCGCTGCTGGGTGTCAGAGTTGCTTTCTTAAGATACTCGCGTGTCATGGGCAGGGTTTCCTATTGATAAGCTTCTGGAAGAAGAATTGTTGAGATCGCGGGAATATAGGCGATCAAAAGCGTTACGATCAGCATGAAGCCTACGAACGGGATGGCCCGCGCCGCAATCTTTAGAATCGATTCACCGGTGATGCCCGACACCACAAAAAGATTGAGGCCAAGGGGCGGGGTAATAAAGCCGACCCCCAAAGCAGTGATCATCATGATGCAGAACTGGATCTCGTTCATGTCGAT
>JBFGFW010000234.1:0-4677 GCA_041579395.1 Sulfitobacter sp. | reverse complement strand
GATGAAAACCTATCTGGCAGGTGCGCGGCTGCTGATGCGGCGCAACCGCCTGGACGAGGCATTGAGTTCATTTGGCCGCATCGATGACCTGATTGAACGCATGGGGGCGATCACCCGGCAGCTGAAAAGCTATGCGCGCAAGGGGCAGCAGACATTTTCGCCCTTCGACATGGGTGAAGCGCTGGCGTCCGCGCTGTCGATGATGGAACCGCAGCTGCGCCAGCGTCAGGTCCAGATCACCCGCATCCTGCCCGACGCGCCGGTGCAGGTCATGGGCGACCGGATGCGGATTGAACAGGTTTTGGTCAACCTCTTGCGCAATGCGTTGGATGCCACCAAATCAGAGAGACACCCGCATGTGGAAATCATTCTGTCCGCGGGCGAAACGGCGACGCTGACGGTGCGCGACAATGGTCCCGGCATTGAGGATCTTGATGCGTTGTTCGAGCCGTTTTACACAACCAAGCAGCCCGGCGACGGTGTTGGGCTGGGGCTTGCCATCTCGTCGGGCATCGTGACCGAACTGGGGGGCAGGCTAACGGCGCGCAATGGCCAAAATGGCGGCGCGGTATTCGAAATGCAGCTGCCCATTCTGGACAGCGCAGAGACGACACAGGCGGCGGAGTAACAACATGGCCCAGGCAATGAAAATCGCAATCGTGGACGACGAACAGGACATGCGCCAGTCGATCAGCCAATGGCTGGCACTTTCGGGATATGACACCGAAACCTTTGCCAGCGCAGAAGACGCGCTGAAAAAGCTGGGTCCGGATTATCCCGGTATCGTCATTTCGGATATCAAGATGCCCGGCATGGACGGCATGCAGTTCCTGAAAAAGCTGATGGGCAGCGACAGCGCCTTGCCGGTGATCATGATCACCGGGCACGGCGATGTGCCGATGGCGGTCGAAGCGATGCGCGTCGGCGCGTTCGATTTTCTGGAAAAGCCGTTCAATCCCGACCGGATGAGCGAGCTTGCCAAGAAAGCCACCAGCGCGCGGCGTCTGGTGATGGACAACCGCGCCTTGCGCCGCGAATTGTCCGACGGCAGCCAGTTGATGAAAAAGCTGATCGGCGGCTCGCCGTCGATGGAGCGCCTGCGCGAAGATATTTTGGATCTGGGGCAGGCCGACGGGCATGTGCTGATCGACGGCGAAACCGGCACCGGCAAGACGCTGGTGGCCCACGCGCTGCACGCGGTTGGCAGCCGAGCGGGCAAGAAATTCGTGCTGGTCAGCTGTGGTGCCCTGGAAGAAGACGCGCTGAGCAAGCGGCTATTTGGTCCGATGATGCCCGAAGACGCGCAGTTGCCGGCGATCGAAGAAGCCCGTGGCGGCACGCTGGTGTTAGAGGGGATCGAGGCGCTGAGCGAAACCCTGCAGGCGCGACTGCTAAGCGCGATCAACGAGCAGGGTACACCTGCTGAAACACGGATCGTGGCGATTTCGAACCTGCAGGAAGCGGGGCGCACCTCTGAGGATGCGCTGCGATCCGATCTGTTCTACCGCCTTGCCGCCTTGCGCATCACTGTGCCCCCACTGCGCCAGCGTGGTGAGGATATCCTGACTCTGTTCACCCGTCTGAGCGAAGAATTTGCCGATGAATATGGCTGTGACACCCCGCAAGTGTCGGCGCAGGAAGCCGCGCAACTGCTGCAGGCCCCGTGGCCGGGCAATGTGCGCCAACTGATCAACGTCGCCGAACGCGCTGTGTTGCAATCACGGCGCGGGTCGGGGTCCATCGCATCGCTGCTGATGTCGGATCACGAGGAAATGCAGCCGGTAATGACCACCGATGGCAAACCGCTCAAGGAATATGTCGAGGCGTTCGAGCGGATGCTGATCGACAACACCATGCGGCGTCACAAGGGCTCCATCTCAAGTGTGATGGATGAATTGTGCCTGCCACGCCGGACTTTGAATGAAAAAATGGCGAAATATGCGTTGCAGCGCTCAGATTACCTCTGAGCGCCGCACGCGGGATGTCTAGCCCAATCGCGTTTCGATAAGTTCCTTGGCGGTCCCGGTGTCATCCGTGTAGCAGGTCCAGGACGGCATCTTGGGCAGATCAACGATGTATTGATTGACTTCGACGATCGGAATGGTGGTGTTGATCGTCCCGCCAGACACGCCCGTGTGGGCTTCGACGGCTCTGATGCAGCTGCGTTGCGCATTCAGTTTCGCACGGGCGACAGGGTCGTCGATTACGGCCAGATCTTCGCAGGCCGCCAGCCCGATGAAGGGCAGACAAAGCGCCAGGCGCAGAGAAAAGTGCATCGTATCTTCCTTATTCTTCAATTTGCCGCAAGCGGACCATTCAGCTTCACCATTGCCCCGAACAGGTACCAAAATGCGTTCAGGGGACTGGCGCGCATGTTTTCCACCTCGCCGCGAGATGTCAAGCAAACCCAAAGCGGATCCGAGGGACCGATACCTTTTCGAGCGGTCGCAGCCGGTGCTGGCGCGATTGACCATTGTCATTTGATTGCAACTGGCCTTAATTAGAGGCAGGGCCGTTCACCGTCGATTGATGCAGCGTTTGGCCCCGAGACAGTTTCGCTGACCTGACGCCCGGCAAACGGTGATCAGGCAGACCGATTAGGCCCTTAAAGAAGGCCGGTGAACCGCTGACGGATGAAACGGGCCAAAGCCTTGATCAAACGCAGTATTTAACGGATATGGTCGGCGCGGCAACGCGGCGCTCCATGTCGGAGAAAAACCGCGATGACGCGTGCAGACGCCATGAGCAGACAGACAGGCGGCCTTTTGGGCCCTGTCTTAGCCGCGTCACCCATCGCCCTGACAAGACATACCCTGCCGCGCGGTGCCCCACCGGGTTCCTTGCGTGCGCAGCTGTGCAAAATGGAATTATGCCTAAGAAAATGCTTATCGATGCCACCCACGCCGAGGAAACGCGCGTTGTTGTGGTTGACGGAAACAAGGTCGAGGAATTTGACTTTGAATCCGAAAATAAACGCCAGCTCGCTGGCAACATCTACCTCGCAAAAGTAACGCGGGTAGAGCCGTCGCTGCAGGCGGCATTTGTAGATTACGGCGGGAACCGGCATGGTTTTCTGGCCTTTTCGGAGATTCATCCCGACTACTATCAAATCCCCGTCGCGGACCGTCTGGCCCTGATGGAGGAAGAGCGCGCCTATGCCGAAGCACAGGCCGCCAAGGAAGACGACGATGAAAAGCCCAAGCGCCGGTCGCGGTCGCGCAGCAGATCCAAGGCAAAGGCCGAAGATGTGGCCAGCGATGATGCCACCGCCAGCATGGATGTTAACAGCGATCAGATCGACGGGATGCAAACCGTAGATCTGGAAGACAGCGAAGAAGGGTCATCTCCGATGGAGCGGGTTGCCGAAACGCCCGTTGAAGAACCCGACACCGATGATGATGATCCGGATGATGTCGACGACGATGCGATCGCGCAGGATGCTGCCGCAAAGGATGACAGCATCGAATCCGTTGCCGACGACGACGACCACGAAGATCTGCGCAGTGCCCGCAAGCCACGGCCCAAGCGCTACAAAATCCAGGAAGTCGTCAAAGTACGCCAGATTTTGCTGGTGCAGGTCGTCAAGGAAGAACGCGGCAACAAGGGTGCCGCCCTGACCACATACCTGTCGCTGGCAGGCCGCTACTGCGTTTTGATGCCCAACACCGCACGCGGGGGCGGTATCAGCCGCAAGATCACCAATGCCGTTGACCGCAAGAAGCTGAAAGAGATCGCCAACGAGATTAAGGTGCCAAAGGGTGCCGGCCTGATCGTGCGCACCGCCGGCGCCAAGCGCACCAAGGCCGAGATCAAGCGCGACTACGACTACCTGCTGCGCGTGTGGGAGAATGTCCGCGACCTGACCCTCAAATCGACCGCGCCGTGCCTGGTGTACGAGGAAGGCAACCTGATCAAGCGCTCGATCCGCGATCTCTACGGCAAGGAGGTCGACGAGGTGCTGGTCGAGGGCGAAGACGCCCACAAGGAAGCCAAGGCCTTCATGAAGATGCTCATGCCGAGCCATGCGCGCAACGTGAAGCTCTACAACGACACCAAGCCGCTGTTCGCCCGCCATCAGGTCGACCAGCAGCTCGATGGCCTGTTCTCGCCGGTGGTGACGCTGCAATCGGGCGGTTATCTGGTGATCAACCAGACCGAGGCGCTGGTCTCCATCGACATCAACTCCGGCAAGGCGACGCGGGAGCACAATATCGAGGATACCGCGGTCAAGACCAACCTCGAGGCCGCCAGCGAGATCGCCCGGCAGTTGCGCCTGCGCGACCTGGCCGGTCTGATCGTCATCGACTTCATCGACATGGAGGAGAAGCGCAACAACCGCTCGGTCGAGCGCCGCCTCAAGGAGTCGCTGAAGAACGACCGGGCCCGCATCCAGGTCGGCCGCATCAGCCATTTCGGCCTGCTGGAAATGTCGCGTCAGCGCCTGCGCCAGGGTATGCTGGAAGGCTCCACAAAGCCCTGCCCGCACTGCGAGGGCACCGGCCTCATCCGCTCGATCGCCAGTTGCGCCCTTTCGGTCCTGCGCGCCATCGACGACCAGCTGATGTCTAAGAAGCCGGAAAATCTCTCCGTAAAGTGCAACCCCGATGTCGCCTTCTACATCCTGAACGAGAAACGCGACCATATTCTCAACCTCGAGAACGTGCACGGCATCTCGAT
>JBFGFW010000233.1:0-4699 GCA_041579395.1 Sulfitobacter sp. | reverse complement strand
TGTCGTGGGTCTGCTGGAACTGTTCGCGGGCCATGGCCAAAACCGGTTTTACCAAGAACTGGAAGACTGGCTTAGCTCGATCACCCGCGTCGGGTTCTCGTCTGGCGAAGAAACGCACGCAGATCAAAACGCGGTCGCGGGTGTGCTGGATCACATGACCGAACAGATGGACACCCTGACCCGGCTGATGGGGCAATCAGAAGAAAGCCGCACCGTCCTTGATGCGCGGCTTGGGACGCTGGCGCAGGCGATCGAACAGATGGCCGCCCACACCGCGCAGGAAGAGACCGCGAACGACGGGCTGGACCGGATTGCCAAGGGTCAGGAACGCATGATCGATATCCTTGAAGGGAAGGAATCTGACGATCACGTCGATGCCGAAAGCCGCATGCGGTTGCGGTCTATCGATGTGCAAATGCTGCGCATTCTCGAAGAGATTTCGGCCGGTCGCCAGGAAACGATGGCCGAATTGCGCAAGGATATCTCGTTACTCGCCAAGGCACTGTCCGCCCCCCGAGCGACAGAACCGCGCCGCATTCGAACCCCGGATCGATCCGGCCCCGAGGACCATTAGACATGGCGCTTTCCCGACGCACAGGATCGCGGTTCCAAGCGTCCATATGGCCGGGATTCGTCGATGCGATGACCGGTCTTTTGCTGGTGCTGATGTTCGTGTTGACGATCTTCATGGTGTTGCAGGCCGTTTTGACCCAGCGGATCAACGGGCAAGAGGACGAGTTGAATTCCCTGTCGGGTGAAGTTGCCGCACTTGCCCAGGCGCTTGGAATGGAACGGCAGACCAGCGCAAATCTTGAGACGCGTGTGGGGGCGTTGAATGCGTCGCTGACATCTGCGAAAGACAAGGCGGCGCAGCAGTCGGCGTTGATCGCATCCCTGACCGCGACGCGCGACGCGCAGGCCGCGGACTTGGATGCGGCGCGATCCCAGATCACGAGTTTCGAAGCGCAGGTCGCCACACTGTTGTCGCAACGCAACACGGCCCAAGCGCGCGTTACCACATTGGAAGACGAGCAAGCCACTCTGTTGACCGAGCAGGAGACGTTGAACCTCGCGTTGGCGCAGGCACGATCCGAAACGGACGCGCAGGCTGAAACGGCGCGGCTGGCGGCAGCGCGGCGCGATGCACTGGCCGCCCTTGTCGCAGATCTTCGGGCGCAAAATGCCGATGCTGAATCGCAAATGGCTGCGCTGACCGCCGATGCTGCGGACACGCAGACTGCACTGACGGAAGCCGAAGCCGCCCGTGTTGCAGAAGCTGCCGCCGCCGAGTTGCTGCGCGCCCGCCTGAAAAACGCGGATGCGGAGCTGACGGCGATGACCCTTGCCTTGGAAGCGCAACGCAAGGATGCCGAAGACACGCTGACCCTGCTTGCTGCCGCCCGCGCGGCTGAAGGGGATTTGAACGCCAAACTTGCCGCAGCCTTGGTCGATGTGGGTCAATTGCAAGGTCAGGTGACCGAGGGGCAGTCGGTTGCCGCCCAACTGGTACAAATGACCCAACAAAACGCATCATTGACCGCCGAATTGCGCAAGCTGCGGGGCGATCTTGCGCAAACGGCTGAAACGCTAGAGGCGGATCGCGCTGCCTTGCGGTCGCAACTGGCTGATGCGCTGGCGGCGAAGCTCGCGGCGCAAACCTTGGCCAACGACCAAACGACCGATGCGCAAAAGCAGGCGGCGCTGTTGGCAGCGGCGCGAACGGCGCTGTCGCAAGAAGAAGCCACAACCGCCGCGGCACAGCGCCAGACGGAACTGCTGAACCAGCAGGTTGCCGCACTGCGGGGCCAACTGGGCGAATTGCAGGCGCTTTTGGATGATGCCGTGGCGCGCGATGTCGCGAAGGACGTGCAGTTGCAGTCGCTTGGGTCGGATTTGAACACGGCGCTGGCCCGTGTCGCTGCCGAAGAACGCCGCCGCGCAGAACTGGAAGCGGCAGAGCGCAAGCGGCTTGAAGCGGAAACCAAGAACCTTGAGCAGTACCGATCCGAATTCTTCGGGCGACTGCGCGATCTTTTGGGTACCCAGGAAGGTGTCCGGATCGCAGGCGACCGCTTTGTCTTTTCCTCAGAAGTGCTTTTCCCGCCGGGTGCCGCGACCCTGTCAGAGGATGGCAAAGGCGAGATCGCCAAAGTCGCAGCGATTTTGCGTAACGTGGCCGCCGATATCCCGCCCGAAATTGACTGGGTGATCCGGGTCGACGGGCATACCGACAATCAACCGCTGTCAGGTCTGGGCGAGTTTTCCGATAACTGGGAACTGAGCCAGGCGCGGGCGCTGTCGGTGGTGAAGTATATGATCAGTTTCCTGGGGATCGCGCCGGACCGCTTGGCGGCCAATGGCTTTGGCCAGTTTCAACCGGTCGCCAACGGCGATTCAGACGAAGCACGCGCACAGAACCGCCGGATTGAATTGAAATTCACCGAGAAATAACGCTACTTGACGGTTATCGACGTGGTCTTTTGGCTGATGATCCCTGCACCGCGCATCAGCGTGACCTCTCCCCGATAGGTTCCTGCTGGCCAGTCTGATCGGCGGCGTTTCTTGCCAATCGCACGAAAGGCCTGCGCTTGGGCCTTGGTCAGCGTCACATCATCCGAGATAACGATGCCATCCGGGCCGGTGATCGAAAGATTCACGATATCGCCAGGCAACGTGCCGAAAAGATAGCCCCAGACCACCAGCGCGGGCGCGTCCAAGGGCAGGGACAGCGCACCTGCTGTGCCCGCTTTGATGGCGTCGAATTGCGGGACCGCGTCAGAAATACCTGTGCTGATCAGCCCACCGGGGCGATATTCCGGGCGGATTTTCCACAGGTCGCTGTCGCCGGGGGTGGCGCAGGCGGTGACGCCATCGGGGTCGAACGGATCGACGACTTTGCCATCTTTGCGGACGGATAAATGCACATGGGCAAAGGCCGCCTTGCCTGATTGCCCGACAAATCCCAATGCCTGACCCACGGTCACCTCTTCGCCTGAAGTGACACGCACGGACCCTTGCTTCATGTGGCAATATTGGGTCTCACAGCCGTGCCCGTGATCAATCACGACGACGTTGCCGCATTCGCGCCCCTCGACGTCAGCGGCGGTATCAGCTGAATATCCTGTGTCGGCCATCCCGTCGCGCACACCTTTGACGCGCCCGGCGGCGGCGGCCAGAACGGACACGTTTCTGGCAATGTCAGCGATGCTTGGCAACGCAAAGTCGGTCCCCTTGTGGCCATCATAGCTGAGGGTGGAACAGGTGAAATCGGATGCAGCGGGTGATGGGTCGCTGTCAACATACTGCTGGATGAAACAGTCGTTTGTCAGGTCACAGTCGATGGGGGAGGACAAAAAAATACCCTCTGCCAGCGCGGGGCTGGCAAAGGGCAGGGCAAGCGCAAAAATTGCGCCTGCAAGCTTCATTCCGCTGTCAAAAGCGGGGGTTTGTTGCCGGTCAGTTTTGGATTCTCGGCGCTCAGCACGGTGATATCCAACTCGCCTTTTTTCACGCCAACCTTGACGACACCGCCCTTGGCAAGTTTGCCGAACAGCAACTCTTCGGCGAGCGGCTTTTTGATGTGTTCCTGAATGACACGGCCCAATGGACGCGCACCCATTTTTGCATCATAGCCTTTGTCAGCCAGCCATTCCGCCGCCTTCGTACTAAGTTCGATCGTCACGTTCCGGTCCATCAATTGAGCCTCAAGCTGCAGAACAAACTTTTCGACCACCCGCATGATGATTTCCTTGGGCAGCGGCGCAAAGCTGATCACCGCGTCCAGACGGTTGCGGAATTCCGGCGTAAAAGTCCGTTCAATCGCAGCGGTGTCTTCGCCGGTGCGCCGGTCACGGCCAAAGCCGATCGCTTCTTTGGCCTGTTCGGAAGCGCCCGCGTTTGACGTCATGATGAGAACGACATTGCGGAAATCCACCGTCCGGCCATTGTGGTCGGTGAGCTTGCCGTGGTCCATCACCTGCAACAAAATGTTGTAGACGTCGGGGTGGGCTTTTTCCATCTCGTCCAGCAGCAGCACGCAGTGCGGGTGTTGATCGACGCCGTCGGTCAACATGCCGCCCTGGTCGAACCCGACATAACCGGGAGGGGCACCGATCAGGCGCGAGACGGCGTGCTTTTCCATGTATTCCGACATGTCAAAGCGCAGCAGTTCCACTCCCAGCGTATCGGCTAGCTGTTTTGCGACTTCGGTCTTACCCACACCGGTCGGCCCGGCGAACAGGTAGTTGCCGATGGGCTTTTCAGGTTCACGCAGGCCTGCGCGCGCCAGTTTGATGGCAGATGCCAGCGCATCGATGGCCTTGTCCTGACCGAACACCACACGTTTCAGTGACGCTTCGAGGTCTTTGAGCACCACGACATCGTCTTTCGACACATTCTTTGGCGGAATGCGCGCGATCTTGGCCACGACGGCCTCGACCTCTTTGGTGCCGATGGTTTTGCGACGCTTGGAGGCGGCGATTAGATGCTGTGCGGCACCTGCCTCGTCGATCACGTCGATGGCCGAGTCGGGCAGTTTGCGGTCGTTGATATAGCGGTGCGCCAGTTCAACCGACGTCTTGATCGCGTCGGCGGTGTATTTGACCGAATGGTGATCCTCGAAGTAGGGCTTGAGGCCACGCAGAATTTTCACCGCATCTTCGACCGAAGGTTCGTTCACGTCGATCTTTTGGAAACGACG
>JBFGFW010000232.1:0-4702 GCA_041579395.1 Sulfitobacter sp. | reverse complement strand
TGTCCAAGGGCGGCATGAAAACCAAGCTGATGGCGGCAAAGACGGCGACGGCGGCGGGTTGCGCCATGGCCATATCCGAAGGATCGCCGCTGCGGCCGCTGCTGGCGCTGGAAAACGGCGCGAACGCAACCTGGTTCACCGCCCAGTCCGATCCCAAGACCGCGCGCAAACAGTGGATTAACGCGATGAAGCCACGCGGCAGTGTCACGCTTGATGACGGCGCAGTCGCGGCCATGACGCGCGGCAAGTCGCTGCTGCCCGCCGGGATCACCGCTGTCACCGGTGCATTTGAACGCGGCGACAGCATCGCCATTCTGGCACCCGCAGGCCATCCCATCGGCTATGGCCTGACGCGATATTCCTCGACCGAGGCGACCCTGATCAAAGGCCGCCAAAGTTCCGAGATCGAGGCGATCCTGGGCTTTCCGGGCCGTGCAGCTTTGATCCACCGTGACGATCTCGCGCTGTCCTGAGTTCCAAATGGTTTTAAATCCTCGCCGAAGGCATTAGGCTTTGCAAGGTCCGACACCCCCATCACAGCATCAATCAGGATTGGCTTTGACGATGACCCAGACAGACGACATTCCGGCGCTGATGGCCGATATCGGGGCCCGTGCCAAAGCTGCCGCAGAAACACTTGGCTTTGCCACAGCGGAACAGAAGCAAGCCGCGCTGGAACGCGCCGCCGACGCGCTGTGGGACGCGCGCGCGGACGTTCTTGCCGCCAATGCGCACGATCTTGAATACGGCCGCACCAAGGGGTTGTCTGGCGCGATGATGGACCGCCTGATGCTGGACGACGACCGCATTCTGGGCATGGTGGCCGGCTTGCGCAGCATCGCCGCTCAACCCGATCCTGTAGGTCAGGTGATGACCGAATGGGATCAACCGTCGGGTCTGCGCATCCAGCGCGTGCGCACGCCCTTGGGCGTCATCGGCGTGATCTACGAATCCCGGCCCAATGTGACGGCGGATGCGGGCGCGCTGTGTCTCAAGGCGGGCAATGCGGTGATCCTTCGGGGCGGGTCCGAAAGCTTTCGTTCGTCCCAAGCGATCCATGCTGCGCTGAAAATCGGCCTGAAAGCCGCCGATCTGCCGCAAGATGCGATCCAGTTGGTGCCAACGCGGGATCGGGCCGCCGTCAGTGCGATGCTGACGATGACCGACGCGATCGACGTGATCGTCCCCCGCGGCGGCAAGGGGCTGGTGGGGCTGGTCCAACGCGAGGCCCGCGTGCCGGTGTTTGCCCATCTCGAAGGCATCGTGCACATCTACATCGACGCCGAGGCGGACCCTGAAAAGGTGCTCAAGGTGGTGCTGAACGCCAAGACACGGCGAACTGGCATTTGCGGATCAGCTGAATGCCTGTTGATCCATGAAAAGGTGGCGCGCACCATCGGTCGTGGCGTGATCAAGGCGCTGATCGACGCGGGTGTCGAAGTGCGCGCCGATACCGCCCTTGCAGAGATTGACGGCACGGTACCCGCCAAGGAAGACGACTGGGGCCACGAATATCTGGACATGATCATCGCCGCCAAGACCGTGCCGGACATCGACGCCGCCATCGCGCATATTCGCCGCTACGGATCAAACCACACCGATTGCATCATCACCGAAGATGATGCGGCGGCGGCCAGATTCATGACCCGGCTGGATTCCGCGATATTGATGCACAACGCATCGACCCAGTTCGCAGATGGCGGAGAGTTCGGCATGGGCGCTGAAATCGGCATCGCCACCGGCAAGATGCATGCGCGCGGGCCGGTCGGTGCGGAACAGCTGACCAGCTTTAAATATCTTGTGCGGGGCGATGGAACGGTTCGCCCCTGATGTCAGTCAGAATGATAACGAAATATCAGTTTCGAGGACGGATGACGTGATCTGACGTCCGGCGTCGCGCGCTATGGCTGGCAGCAGTGCAAACTGCACATGGGCGGGTTTCAGGGCGAAAGCCGGGTTCTGGGCGGCCAGCAATCCCCATAGCTCCGGGTCAATCGACAGCTTGTCGGCCTTGCCCGCCAGGCCCCATTTCGGGCCGGATCGAGTGACAGTGATCTGGCCGCCATAGGCCATTCCCGTTTCAAGACACAGCAATGCCAGAAACGCCAACCGCACCTCGGCGCGCGGCTGCGGGTCTGTGGGGCCCCATGAAACTTGCCAGCGTGCCCCCAGATACAGATCGCGCAAAATCGATTCAATCTCGGTCTGACCGACCATCTGGTCGCCCGCCGCGCCGAACGCGATGCGGAAGAAACGGATCCGCGCACTGGCATTGCCCACGCTTTCGCCGATCAGATTCATCTCCGGTCCCGATTGCACACCGGTCATCGACAGCAGTTCCAACCCATTGTTGACCGCCCCGATGGGCGATATCAAGTCATGGCAGATGCGGCTGCCGACCAGCGTGGCAAAATCAAGTTCTGGACTAGCCATTCTGTAGCCTCTCGTTGAAAGGACGCGCGATGGACGATTTGAATGCCATTCTTACACCCGGCATGCTTGTACGCCACCCCGAACATCCCGATTGGGGTGTGGGGCAGGTGCAAAGCAACATTGGCGGCAAGGTAACGGTGAACTTCAGAAGCGAGGGCAAGATGGTCATTGACAGCTTTCGGGTCGGTTTGACCCCGGTGTTTGATGACCGATCTTCGTTAGCAAATGGTTAATTCACCCCGACCGAGGGCGGTTTCGTGCCAAGGATTGCGCTTGGTGTGGCGAATGCCTAGGTAATGGGATCACAGCGACCAGGGATCAAAGACCGCCAATGACCATCGGCAGATCGGCAGAATTTGAGGTGCGCCTGGCCCGCACGCCACAGGAACTGCGCGCCGCGCAACGGCTGCGCTATGATGTGTTCGTGACCGAACTGGGCGGCGGCGGCGCGCTGGTCGATCACGAGAACCGCCTTGAAATGGATCACTACGACGGCTTTGTTGACCACCTGCTGCTGATCGATAAGAAGACCGCGCAAACCGTTGGCGTCTATCGGCTTTTGCGGCGCGACAAGGCCGAACAGGCGGGTGGGTTCTATTCAGAGAACGAGTACGATCTGGCACCGCTCAAGGATGCCGGGCGCGAGATCCTTGAACTGGGACGGTCCTGTCTGCACCCGGCATACCGCGGCGGCACCGCCATGCATCATCTGTGGTCAGGTCTGGCCGATTATGTCGCTGACCACCGCATTGAAATTCTGTTCGGGGTCGCCAGCTTTCACGGCACCGACATCGCGGCATTGGCCCAACCCCTGTCGCTGCTTTTTCATGCGCACCTCGCCCCGCCTGAATTGCGCGTCAGCGCAGTCACGGGGGCCTATCAAAACATGAACCTGATCCCCAAGGATGATCTGGATCGCCGCCGCGCCATGGTCCAGGTGCCCAGCCTGATCAAGGCCTACCTGCGCCTGGGCGGCTTTGTCGGCGACGGGGCATTCATCGACCATGCGTTCAACACCACCGATGTGTGCCTGATGATGGACACCGCCCGGTTAAGCGGTCGGCAGGCAAAAATCTATGGCGGTTCCGCCAAATGAGCACCCCCTGGGACAGTATCGATCCACCGGCCCACCCGCCCATCACGGCGTTCGGCTGGATGCTGGTGGGCATGCGGGCGGTCATTTTGGCGGTGCTGGTCTTTGGCGGCCTGGCAGTGCTGCTGCTGGTGCGTCTGATAGAGCGGCCGCTCTGCGGGCAGGGCAGGCCGGTCACCCCCCACATCACACAGCAGGTGTGCAAGGCCGCGTTCTGGGTCATGGGCCTGCGGCGGCGGGTGATCGGGACGCCGATGCGCCACCGGGGGGCAGTCGTTGCCAACCACACAAGCTGGCTGGATATTTTCACGCTTAACGCAGCGCAGCGCATCTATTTCGTATCGAAGTCGGAAGTCGCAGGTTGGCCCGGCATCGGATGGTTGGCGCGCGCCACCGGAACGGTGTTTATCGAACGCAATCCCAAACGCGCGCGCGAACAAAACGAGGTGTTTCAAAAGCGCCTGCTGGACGGGCATCGCCTGCTGTTCTTTCCTGAAGGCACCAGCACCGACGGGCAGCAAGTCATTCCGTTCAAGTCCACATTATTTCAGGCATTTCTGACCCCCGAATTGCACGACGCCATCTGGATTCAGCCGGTCAGCGTGACCTACATGGCACCAAGGGGTACCGACAGCCGCTTTTACGGCTGGTGGGGAGAGATGAGCTTTGACACGCATTTTCTGGTCACCTTGGCGGTGCTGCGACAGGGCAGGGTGACAACCCGCTATCACGCACCGATCAAGGTACATGATTACGCCAGCCGCAAGGATCTGGCGCTGGCCTGCGAGGTGCAGGTGCGCGGCGGTCACATGGCGCAACTGCGCGACGATCAGTAGTCGGCCAAAAGCGCCAGGGGAACGGCAAGAACCGCCGACAGCAGGTACATCGCCACCCGGTCAATGCTGTCAAAGGCCCGGCCAGTGCCACTGCCCGAAAACTCGACCGTGCCATAGACCTTGCCATCGAACACCAGCGGAAACCCGACAAAGCGTTCTGGCACGGTGCCGTTCAGATCAATCTGCCCGTCTTGCAGGCGAGACGTTCTGTTATCAATGAGCAGCCATGCGCCGTCCTTGATAATCTGGTAGCTCATAAACAAGGGAAGTGTCTTTGATGTCGGTTTGGTAGCGACGCATGCCCGTTTCGTCGTGGCAATCACGCCCAACCGCCCCTCGT
>JBFGFW010000231.1:0-4712 GCA_041579395.1 Sulfitobacter sp. | reverse complement strand
GTACACCGACCACCAGGCGACCTCTTTCACGTCCAGTCGGTAGGGGGCCATGATCCGACGGGCTGCCGCGATCAACTGACCTTCGGTGATGTTCTTGTGTGACACCCGTTCGTCCGGCCTTAGCTTGTCCAGCTCGATATACATGCGCACCAGATAGCCGCCCTCGCGCGGGATGATCAGCACGGAACCCTCGGTCGCGGAATGGATCACTGACTTTAGCCTGATGTCAGGAAAATCCGTCGCCAACAACACGTCCATCACGCCCCACGCCTGATTTGCCGCATCCCCCACCAGCGCCCGCCCGATGGCCGACCGCACCCCACTGCGCGCCCCATCGCAGCCCACGACATACCGTGCCTTGACCAATTCCGTCTGCGGAACACCCCCACTTGGCGTGTGCTCAACAGTCACTGTTACTGGAAATTTCGCACCATCGTCGCGATCAAGCCGCACAAATTTGCGGTCGTAATGCGGTGACAGACGGCGCGGCCCGTTGCGCATCACACCAAGATAGAAATCATGCACACGCGCCTGGCTTAGGATGACATGCGGCATTTCCGACAGCCCTTCTTCGGTATCTTCGATCCTACCGCTGCGCGCGATATGGGCGGGTTGATCGGCATCGGGCTTCCAGAAAGTCGTCTCGTTCACCCAATAGGCCTCGCGTAGAACCCGCTCGGCAAAGCCAAAGGCCTCGAACATCTCGACCGACCGGCAGGCGATGCCATCGGCCTGCCCGATCTGCAGCGGCCCGGTCTTCTGGTCAATGATACAGGTCGAAATATCACCGACAGCGGCCAGTTGCGCGGCAAGTGTCAGCCCTGCCGGACCACAGCCAACAATCAGGACATCCACCTGGTCTGGCAGCTTTTCGCCATGCGGAGTGCCTTGGGGGGTGGACACATCAGGGTTACCGGGGCGAAATCCGTTAAGATGATATTGCAAGACCCATCCTCCGATTTAATAAGTGTACTTACTTTCAATAGACCCGTTGATCTGCGCCGTCAATATGATATGCATACTTATCAAATCGAGGCGCTTATGTCCCTGTCCAGCCTGCCCGGCCATCTGATCCGGCGATTGCACCAAAAATCCACCGCCGTTTTCGCGGAAAACCTCAGGGCGGTTGGCGTCGATATGACGTCGGTGCAGTTTGCCGCGTTGAACACCGTGCAAGAAACGCCCGGCATAGATCAGGCGACATTGGCGCACCACATCGCCTATGACCGCGCGACGATTGGTGGCGTGATCGACCGACTGACCAAAAAAGGCTGGCTGCGGCGCGAGACAAACAAGGATGACCGGCGTGCGCGTCAGCTTTGGTTGACAGACGAAGGTGCCACGACGCTGGCCGCTGTTTCCCCTGTGATAGAGACACTTCAGGCCGATATTCTGGCCCCACTTACGCAACAAGAGCGTGCGGATTTCGTCGCACTGATCGGCAAGGCGGTGGGCACCTGACGGGTTGCCCGCTTTGCTCCCCTTTGTAGATCTGTTACCACTGACCAATCCGAATTGAACCCAAGGTGCCCCGCCCCGTGTCTCACCCTCATGTCCTGATCGCCGGTGGCGGCATTGGCGGCCTTGCGTTGGCGTTGACGCTGCACCAGATCGGCGTCCGCAGCACCGTCTTTGAATCGGTCCGCAGCCTGAAACCGCTTGGCGTGGGCATCAATATTCAGCCCAACGCCGTGCGCGAATTGTTTGATCTGGGTCTGACAGCCGATGACCTGAACGCCATCGGTCTGCCCGCGCAGGAATGGGCGCTGGTCAGTCAACAAGGCCAAGAGATTTACGCCGAACCGCGCGGTACGATGGCGGGATATCATTGGCCGCAATACGCCGCGCACCGGGGTAAACTGCATATGTTGCTTTATGAAACGCTGATCGACCGCGCGGGCCCCGATGCGGTGAAGCTGGGCGCGCGCGTGACCGGATATGCCATGGCCAAGGATGGCACCGTGACCGCGCAGATCGACCATGCGGATGGTGCCGAAACGTCCGAAACCGGCACGCTGTTGATTGGGGCCGATGGCATCCATTCCGCGATCCGCGCGCAAATGCACCCCGATCAACCGCCGATCCATTGGGGTGGCGCGCTGATGTGGCGGGGCACAACGCGGGCAAAACCGATCCGAACAGGGTCATCTTTCGTTGGATTAGGGACACATTTGCAGCGCATGGTGATTTATCCGATCTCGGACGTGGATGCCGACGGATACGCCGACATCAACTGGATCGCCGAAGTCACGCTGAATGTGACCGAAGACCGCAAAGCGGGCTGGTACAAGCCCGCCAAGGTGTCTGATTTCATCCATCACTTCGACGGCTGGACCTACGATTGGCTGGACGTGCCGCACCTGCTGCGCGGTGCCGACATCGCCTATGAGAACCCGATGATCGACCGGGATCCGGTTGAAACCTGGGTCGATGGCCGGGTCGCGTTGATGGGTGACGCGGCGCATGCCATGTATCCAACAGGCTCTAACGGGGCCAGTCAGGCGATAATCGACGCGCGTACGATCGGTGCAATGATGTTGACCCATGGCGTGACGCCCGATGCCATCGCCGCCTATGACGCCACCTTGTGCGGGCCCGTGTCCGACCTGATCCTGCGCAATCGCGGTGCCGGGCCGTTTGGGTTGTTAAATCTGGTTAACGATCGCTGCGGCGGCACGTTTGACGACATCGACGATGTTGTTCCCGCGACCGAGCGGGCGGCGTTCATGGCCCGCTACAAGGCCGCTGCCGGTTTCGCGATGGAGAAGTTGAATGCAGCGCCGCCGACCATTGCACCGGGGGCCAAGGTCGCGGGTACCTGAGCGTCATCAGGTGTCGGACGGCATTTGGACTAACCTAAAGTATTACTTGAACCTGATGTTCGGGATGTACGGTTTCACGGCAACCATATCATCTCCGGCCGCACCCAATCCCAAACACCACAAAGCGTACAGGCCTCCGTTGCCGAAATACCCTAGTAGATCGCCATGTAGCGCAGGATGATCGGTGTCAGGGTGATCAAAAACAGCGCGGGCAGCATCAGCACCGACATCACCGCCGACATCAGAACCGGCAGCTTGTTGGCCTGTTCCTGTGCTGCTAATTCGCGCATCAGGCGCATTTCGGCGGCATAGGTCTTCAGCGCCGTCGTCAGGCTGGTGCCGAATTGCAGCGACTGCACAATGACCAGCGCAAATGACTTCGCCTCCTCGATGCCCATGCGTTCGGCCATGTCCATCAGTGCCATTTCGCGGTCACGCCCGGCCTGAATCTCCATCTGCAACAAAACCAGTTCATAAGCGACTTCGGGGGCGGCGCGGCCCAGTTCATGGCCGACCTTCGTCATCGCCGCATCAAAACCCAGTCCGGCCTCGACCGAGATCTGGATCAGGTCGAGCGCATTCGGAAACGCCTTTGAGATCTTCAGCCGCCGCGCCTTGACCCGACTGCTGAGCCAGTAGCCCGGCCCGTAAAATCCGATGGCCGTGCCAATCGCGGCAATTTGCAACAGACGAAGCCCCGACGTAGTGGTGACCGCTTCGGCCATGCCGGGGGGCAGGATGCCAGCGCGGGTCAACCCAAGGGCAGACAGCACCAGCACCGGGGCCAGCAGCGCCAGAAACAGCCGCATCAGAAAGAACAATTCGACCGCGTCGGCCCGGTCAAACCCGACCTTCGCCAACTGAAACCGAATCTGCGCCCGCTCGGACGGGTCCTCGGGGATCAGCGCTTTCATCCAGCCATGCGGGTCGCGGTCGCGCTTTCTGGACAGCGATACGGCCCCCCCCTCATAGCCGTCGGCCAGCGTGCGCAGCCGTGCTGCACTGCGGTCGCGCATGGCATAGACACCGACGGCCCCCGACACCAGCAGCAAGCACGCAGCGCCCCACGACAGGGTCATCATCAGCTCGGCTGATGCGGCAAATGGCGATGGAGAACTGTCAACGGTGGGCAACATGGGGATACCTCAGAATTCGAACGTGACAAGTTTGCGGAGCGCCAGAAAGTTGCCGATCACCAGCGCGACGATCAGCACCATCACCGGCATAAACATCGGGTCATCGCTGACGCCGGCGTAATAATCGGGTGCCGTCAGCGACGTCGAGACATAGATCAACACCGGCAACGCCGACAGCACATAGGCCGACATTCGCCCTTCGGAAGAAATTGCCCGGACCCGGCGCCGCATGATGATCCGTTCGCGCACCACCTTGGACAAGGTGCCCAGAATTTCGGCCAGATTGCCGCCGGTGCCGTGCTGGATGCTGATGGCGACGGCCAAATATTCGACATCTTCCTGGCCCAACCGTTCGGCCAGATCGTCAAACGCGTCGGTCAGGTAATCGCCGTGGCTGATCTGTTCTGCCAGAATGCGAAACTCGGCCCCTATCGGGTCGGCCATGGTGCGCCCGACATTGGCAATCGTGGTGCCCACGGGATGCCCGACGCGCAGCCCGCGCATCATTAGATCCAGCGCATCCGGCAACTGTTGGGTCAACGCATCGACGCGCTTTTGGTGCTTTGATTTCAACAACTTGTACGCGCCAAAGGCCGACACACCAAAGCCCACGGGCACTGCCGCAGCCCCATCCAGTTTCAGCATCAACGCTGCGGACAGCACGAGCCCCCCGAACAGAATGCCCAAGATAATCTTGGTCTCTTCCCCTGCCATTTCGGCACGATCAACCAGTTGACGCAGATTGCCGACCAGC
>JBFGFW010000230.1:0-4744 GCA_041579395.1 Sulfitobacter sp. | reverse complement strand
CGGGGTTGCTGTTTCCAATGGTGCAATCGATCGACGAAGCCCAGGCCGCCGTCGCCGCCTGCCGCTATCCGCCGCGTGGCAAGCGCGGCGTGGCGGGCACGACGCGGGCCAATGGGTTCGGGCGGATCACCGACTATTTCGCCCAGGTCGAAAACCAGACCGCCATCCTGATCCAGCTTGAAACCGTTGCGGCCGTCGAAAATGCCGCCGCCTTCACCCAAATCGACGGCATCGACGGCATCTTTTTCGGGCCTGCGGATATTGGCGCGGACATGGGTCATGTCGGCCAGCCCATGCACCCGGAAGTCTGGCAGGTGATCCGCCCCGCCGCGCGTGCGCTGATGAGCCGGGGCATGCCGGTGGGCACGCTGGTATCAGACCCCGCCTTTGCGGCGGAATTGCTGAACGAAGGATTTAGTTTTGTCGCCTGTGGCAGTGATGCGGGGTTGCTGTCCAAAGGGGCGGATACTCTGCTAGGTCAGGTCAAATCGGCACTGATGTGAATTTCGAAAGGATGAAATGATGTTCAACAAATTGGTATTGACGGGGGCTGCTGGCCGTTTGGGGTCATATCTGCGCGAACCGCTTAGCATGATGTGCAAGGAACTGCTGAGCACGGATATCGTCGATGAAATCGGCATGCTGTACCCGACTGAAAATTATGCGCAGGCCGATATTGCCGTCTATGACCAGATCGCCCCGCTGCTGAAGGGTGCGGATATGGTGATCCATTTCGGGGCCATCGTCGACGAGAAACCGTTCCATGAATTGCTGGGGCCGAACTTCGTCGGCTCCTACAATATTTGGGAAGCCGCCTATCAACATGGACTGCAACGCGTGGTCTATGCGTCGTCGATCCATGCCGTGGGGATGCACAAGAAATCCGATTTCATCGGCATCGACGCGCCGCACCGCCCTGACACGTTCTATGGATTGGCCAAATGCTTTAGCGAAGATCTGGCCAGCATGTATTGGGACAAGCGCGGGCTTGAGGCCGTGTGCCTGCGAATCCTAAGCTGTGCACAAGTCAACAACACACGCGCCTTGGGGTCATGGCTGTCGTATGACGATCTGATCCAACTGGTCACCCGTGCTGTCGACACACCGTCGGTCGGATTCAGCGTTATCTACGGTGTGTCCGACAATGACCGGGTGCCCGTCGACAACGCCATGGCATCGTTTCTGGGTTACCGCCCGAAAGACAACGCTGAACAATTCGCCGCCGAGGTGTTGGCAGCAGCACCCCCCGTCGATCTCAAAGACCCTGGCCAGATGTGTCACGGCGGCCCGTTTGCATCGGTCGATCTGGGTGAAAGCGGTGTCGCGTCGATGAACATCGTCAACGACAAGAAGGAAACCTGATCGTTGCCAACGCGCTATTCGGTATCAAGTGACCGGCCGATGATCTCTTTCATGATCTCGGACGTGCCCGCATAAATGCGTTCAACGCGGGCATCCACAAAGGCTTGAGCGATGGGGTATTCCTCCATGAAGCCATAGCCGCCGAACAGTTGCAGGCACTGGTCGGCGACGCGCCCCAGCAATTCGGAGTGATAAAGCTTGCCGGCGGACGCCTGAACGGCGTCCAGTTGCCCCGCAAGGCGCTGCGCAATCAGCGCGTCGCAAAAGGCGCGGCCCGCCATCAATTCGGCCTTCAGCCCCGCCAGCACAAAGCGCGTGTTCTGGAAATCAAGGATACGTTTACCGAAGGCCTTGCGTTCCTGAACATACGCAAGCGTCATGTCGAACGCCGCTTCGGCGCGGGCCTGACATTGGATCGAAATCAGCAGGCGTTCCTGTGCCAGTTCCTGCATCAGATAGTAGAACCCTTTGTTTTCGGTCCCCAGCAGGTTTTCGCCCGGAACGAATACATCTTCAAAAAAAAGTTCGGCCGTATCATTGCCGTGCTGTCCGATCTTGCGCAGATTTCGCCCCCGCGAAAAGCCCGCCATTTCGCGCTCAACCACAAACAGTGACACGCCCTTCGCCCCTTTGCTGGGGTCGGTCACGCAGGCGGTGACGATGACATCGGCGTTCTGCCCATTGGTGATAAAGGTCTTTTGTCCGTTGATCTTCCAGCCGTTGCCGTGCCGTTCCGCCCGCGTGGTAATACCCGCCAGATCACTGCCCGTACTCGGTTCGGTCATCGCTACGGCACCGATGGCATCGCCACTGACCATCCGGGGCAAGATGCGCGCCTTCAGATCGTCGGACCCGTGGTTGTTGATATAAGGCGTTACGATCAGCGAGTGCAGCGAAAAGCCCGGGCCGGTCGCGCCGATGCGGCCCAATTCCTCGCAGACGATGACGTCGAACAGAATGCCCTGCCCGATACCCCCATAGGTTTCGTCCAGCCAGGCGTTCAACATGCCGATGGCCCCCGCCGCCTTCCAGGTTTCTCTGGGCACCTGTTGTGCTGTGTTCCAATCGGCCATGTGCGGTTGAATGTGTTTCTCGCAGAACCGGCGCACGGTGTCGCGAAATTGATCATGATCGGTTGAGAACAATGTGCGGGGAAAGGCGGACATCAGCGCTCCTTGGCTAGGGGGTAAGACGTCGCCCAGGCTGCGTCTTTGGAACAAGCGTAATCAAGATCGCGCCGGGTGAAAAGCGCGCAGGCATTCAGGGCTACGCATCGCCGGGCCCGTCACATCATGAGTTCAGACCGATCGTCGCCACGCCGAACACCATCAGGACAGCGGCCCCCAAACGGCGCTTCCAATTGCCTTCCTTCAGCAGGAGAAATCCGATCAACGTCGCAAAAATAACCGATGTTTCGCGCAGCGCCGATACCGCCCCCAAGGGGGCAAAGTTCTTGGCATAAAGCACAAGGCCATAGGCAATCATCGACACCATGCCCCCCGACAGCCCGACGACCCAAATTTTCAACGGCAGTTGCTGCAATGTTCGCCGCCGCCGCCATCCTGCAAAGCCCGCGATGAACAAGTGCAGAAACGCCCCCCACGCCCAATAACTAAGTGTGGCGTTCGACAGGCGCACCCCCACACCGTCAAGCAGTGAATAGATCGAGATGCAAATACCCGTCCCAAGCGACAGCACCAAGGCCGACTTGCCCACGCCGGAGCGCAATGATTTCCAGCTGCTGAGCAATATGCCGATCACGATCAGCGCCATGCCCACCCAGACCAACGGCGGCAGCACCTCGCCCAGCAAAAGCCAGGCCCAAAGCGACACAAGTGCCGGAACGATGCCGCGCGCAATCGGATAAACCACGCTTAGATCGCCATGCGCATAAGCACGCCCCAGCAGATAGAAATAGCCAAAGTGAACGAAGGTCGACGCCAGGATATAGACAAAGCTTTCGGCGTTCGGCAGCGGCAAGAGTACCACCATCACCGCCCCCGGCAAGACATGCCCCAACGCCACCAGACCCAAGGTCGTCGTGCGGTCTGTGGCGGTTTTGACGATGGCATTCCATACCGCGTGCAGCAGGGCCGCTGACAGGATGATCGCGATAATCGACGGGGTCATGGCGATCCTATTTGCGCAGCAGCGCGGCGATTTCAGTCATCGCTGGGACTGCATCGGGGTTGGGCGTCGCGGGCGCGGGGGTTATGGTGATTTCGATTGGCACCGTTATCGGTCGTTCTGCCGGACTGGCATTTCTTCGATCAGGCGAGTCTCAAGAAGTTGACCGTTCGCGTACAGGATCGGGGTCGCAACAGCCGCGATATTACTGTTGAAATCCCGAAATGCGCGCAAGGTTTCGAGATGAATATCGCTGCTGGCAAAGCTTTGCGCCTGCCCCGATTGCAGACGCTTGAAGTGGTTCTTGCGGCTGTCACGTTCGGCGCGTTTGATTTCGGTTTTTTCCATATTCAACAGTCGCGCGCTTTCCAGATCATCAGAAATCAATACGTTAGACGCAAGTTTGATATTGGCCAGAATATTCTCGTGCATCGACTGCAATTCCTGCCAACCCTCTTCAGAAAACCCACCGCCCGCCTTTTTCAGATTGCCCGCCAGCACCATCAGACGTTGCGCCACCACATCGCCTGCGGTCTCCAGACGCACCGCATATTCCAGCAAATCACGCGCGGCGCGGTCGCTGTCCTTGGTCATCATCTCGATCGGTAAACCGGCAGCGAAATCGCGGATCCGGGTCAGGCAGGCGTTGACGTCCTTGTCAAGCGACTGGACGGCCCTTATGTGATCCCTTTCGCCCGAGCGATACAGTTTCATGACCGGGCGAAACATCGCTTCGACCAGTTCGGTCATTCGCAGCAATTCGCGTTTGAGCGATGACAGCGCCTGCGCCGGGGACCCGACGTTGGTTGGATCAAGGGCCGTTTCAGGTCGCGTCGGAAGGTTGAACGCCGCGCCATCGGACCTGTCGGGCAGAAACCTTTCAAACGGCGCTTGCAGGCTGGCACAAAACGGCAGGGCCAGCACCAGCAACGCCCCGTTGAACGCAATATGCGCGACCACCAGCATCTGCCCGCCAAACGTCGCCTGTACCAGACCGGCATTGAACACCCAGTTGGCGGCGAAAAGCACAAGAACAGCCCAGACGCCACGCAGCGTCAGGTTGGCAAAAACGATCCGACGCGCGGACACGTCCATGCCACGGGTCAGCCAGACGGGGATCAACGCGCTGCCAAGATTGGCACCGAACACCAGCGACAAGCCCGCCACGAAGGGTAGCGCGCCCACATGCACCAGTGTGACGCACATCAGGATTGCGGCGACTGAACTGTGCATCAGAAACGCCAGTGCGCCGCCG
>JBFGFW010000229.1:0-4745 GCA_041579395.1 Sulfitobacter sp. | reverse complement strand
GCTGCGACCCAGAACTGATCAGGATATTATCGGGCATCGCCGGGATGCCACTCGCCTGCATCTGCGCGGCGATCCAAGTCCGCAACGGCGGATGGCCTTCGCTTGTAGAATACTGCAAGCCGTGGGCGGCCATCGGACCGCTTAGTGCGTCGGCAAAGGCGTCTTGGAACGCGGCCTTGGGAAACAGTGCCGGATCGGGGATGCCGCCCGCGAATGAGATAATATCCGGCTGATCCAACAGCTTGAGCAGCTCGCGTATTTCCGACGCTTTCATCCGCGCAGCGCGCGTCGCAAAGATTTCTTGCAAGGACATCCGACAGTTCCCTCAATTGAATTTGGGGCACTCTGGCGCGGCTGAATATTTAAGTCAACAACTGTGACCTAGTGGTATTGAAATGAAATGACCCGAGGCGATTGCCCCGGGTCAAATACATCCGGCAGATGCCGGATTTAGTTAACGGCCTTGGCGTCAACCACGTCCTTTTCGATTGTGCGGGCAGAGCTCGCGATCTCGATCTGGCGAGGTTTTAGCGCCTCTGGCACCTGCCGCTCAAGATCGATGTGCAACATACCGTTGGCATGTGTCGCACCGGTCACTTGAACGTGGTCCGCCAAATGAAAGCGACGCTCGAAAGCACGGGTGGCAATGCCGCGGTGCAGATAGGTCTTGCCGGTATCTTCGTCTGCCTTGCGGGCCGATACGATCAAGGACTTCTCTCTGACTTCAACGGACAGATCATCATCACTGAAACCTGCAACGGCGATCGTGATGCGATAGGCATCTTCATCCAGCTTTTCGATGTTGTAAGGGGGATAGGTCGGCTGGGCGACGTCACTTGTCAGGACGCGGTCCATAAGGTTGGCGATTTGGTCAAAGCCAACAGTCGACCGGTAAAGGGGTGCAAAATCAAGACTACGCATAGGTGTTCATCCTCGTTTGAGCGATTTACGTGAGCGGGCCTTCCATCATGGACAGACCCTTGTTTACAGTACCAAAACCCTGTTCAGGCATTCTGGTGTCACTGATCTAGGCATCGCCAAAAGCGGTTTCAAGGGGGGACTGGCAGGGGGATTGCGCAAAATTCAGGCGCATGACCGCCCGTTACGGTTTGACGAATTTTGCTCCGGTCGCGCGGTTTCGGTCGCTGGCGAAGACGCGTTTGTTGGTGGTGCCGGGTTCGAAATAGACGCCCTTGCCCGCAACCAGTTCGGCCTGCAACAGGGCCAGTGGTGCGCCAAGGGCGGTGCCCAAAGACACCTCTTTGCCTTCCACCTGAGCCTTGGCCGAAACCACCGATACGATCTGTGGAACTCCGTTCGCGAAGGTGAATATCGGTGCACCACTGGATCCGAAATCAACTGAACAGGTCGTGACCAATACGCCCTCCTGGCGGGCCAGCACGCTGCACACTTCTTGCAGCGACGGCGCTTCTGATCGGTCCTTGGCATAGCTGACCACACCCAGCTTGTCACCGCGACGTGGTCGGGGTGCCGTTTCAAACGGCTTGATGGTGGTGTTCTGAATGGGGCGATCCAGCTCGAGCAAAGCCAGATCGTTGCGAACCCGTTCCGAGGAAACAAGCCCGTCATAGACATAGTCAGGGTGAACGACGGCGCGCCGCACCATCCGGTAGGCCCCCGCCCGGCCATTGCGCCACCCGGCCAGAAACTCGACCTCGCCATGATCAATGCGCTGCTTGGTGGTGCGGTCAAACAGGCAATGCGCGGCGGTCAGCACCAGACGCGGCGCAATCAGCGCGCCTGTGCAAAAGCCGGTTCCGCCGATGTCCAGGCGTCCCACGCCCTCCCAATCGCGCGCATCGACGCCCGAATCCAGACTCCGCAGGCGCGCATCTTGCGCCAGCGCGGCAGTCGCGACAGTTAAAAACATGATGGTAAGAGCTACCCAACGGCGCACAAATAAAGCCCCTAATCCAATGAAACACAAATTCGGTATGCAATTCCTAGCTTTGGGATAAGGCAGAAATAGGGCAGCGCCCTAGCGCAGCCGCGGAATTCGGTCGCGCTGATCATTTTCGCCCGACAGCGCCGGTGGCCTTGGCCCACCCGATGCCCAATCAAGCAATTCAACCGTGTGCACCACGGGAATGCCCGCCGCCGAACCGATCTGCATCATGCAGCCAATGTTACCCGCCGCGATCACGTCGGGGTTCTTGGCCTTCAATGTGCGGATCTTGCGTTCTTTCAACTGCCCCGAGATTTCCGGCTGCATCAGGTTGTATGTGCCCGCAGAGCCACAACACAGATGCGGATCCGCCGGTTCAACAACCGTAAAACCCGCCTGTTTCAGCAGGTCCTTGGGGAAACTCTTGATTTGCTGGCCGTGCTGCAACGAACAGGCCGCATGATAGGCCACGACCATGCCGTGATGCGCGGTCGTATCGTTTTCTATGGCATCGGTACCTGCAATGTCATCCTTGGCCGGGCGTGGTGCTGCCGCAACATCATGGGGTGGGGCAAGATCCATCAACACTTCGGACACGTCGCGGGCGATGGCGGCGACCCGCGCTGCATCGGCGGCCAACGGATCGTTGCGGAACATGTGGCCGTAATCCTTGACCGTTGTACCGCAGCCCGAAGTGTTTATGACGATGGCGTCCAACCCCTGATCGTCCATTTCGTCACACCATGCCTTGATGTTTTTCGCCGCCGTCGCGTGGCTTTCGGCCGTTTTGCCCATGTGATGGGTCAGCGCCCCGCAGCAGCCCGCGCCCTTGGCAACGACCACCTCGCAGCCCAGCCGGGTCAGCAGGCGGATGGTGGCATCGTTTATGTCGGTGTTCAGCGCCTTTTGCGCACAGCCGGTCATCAGCGCCACCCGTTTCCTGCGCGCCCCTTGCGGCGCAAAGCTTTGCGGATCGTCGTTGCGGCTGACCGGGGGAATGGTCTTGGGGGCCATTTCTAGCATTGCGCGTAGACGCGCGTCGGGCATCAGTCGGGCAAAGGGCCGGCCGACCTTGGCCCCTAGCAGCGCCAACCGGAACCGCGTCGGATAGGGCAGGATACGCGCAAGGATCCAGCGCAAGGCGCGGTCGCTGAACGGGCGCTTATAGCGTTGTTCGATGTAGTCACGCGCGTGATCCACCAAATGCATGTAATGCACGCCCGATGGACAGGTGGTCATGCAGGCAAGGCACGACAGGCAGCGGTCAATATGCTTGACGGTCTTGGCGTCCGGGTCGCGATCGTTTTCCAGCATGTCCTTGATCAGATAGATCCGGCCACGGGGGCTGTCCAATTCATCGCCCAACACCTGATAGGTCGGACACGTCGCCGTGCAAAATCCGCAATGCACGCAGGCCCGCAAGATTTCGTTGCTGCGCGCAATGGCAGGGTCCTTTAACTGCTCTGCGGTGAATGTGGTCTGCATGGCTACTCCGGCGATTGCGGGTCACGGACCCTGAACAACAGATGACGTTAGGCGTTAAGCAGGCTGGCCCAGGCAAGCCCGAACCAGGGGATGGTGGTGGCGACGGTCCCCAGTACGGCGGTCCAGCGGCGCATGGGTGCCCCCGGATCAGACCCGCGCAATACCTGTGTTGCAAAGGCCAAAATACCGATCCACCCCAGCCATATGAACATCACACTTATCGCGGTGGTGCCCAATTCAGTGCCCCAACGGCTGGCAAACCCATAGCGGATGGCAAGGGCGGTTGAAGCGCAAAGAACGGCGAAAATCGCGATGTTGCGCAGGCCCTGCCGCGATGGCTTGTTTCCGGTCAGCGCCCGAAAGATCAGCGGGCCCGCGATGAAGACGATCAAGAAGATCGCTATCAGGGTCATGCCGCCCGGTCCATCAGGCCAGCGTTGAAAAGGCCCTTGGGGTCGAACTGCCCGCGCAGTCCAGCCGTTAGCCGTGCGACGCCAGCAGGTTCGGGCTGGAACATTCCCAAACGCGCTTTGGTGGCGGCATCGCCGCGCACCAGCGTAGCATGTCCCTCAAAAGGTCCGATCAGGGCGCGCGAATCGTGGCCCGGCGCAGTGCGCAACCAGATCAAACCGCCGGCCCAGTCGTAAAACCAGGCCTCGGCACCCGACCGGGCCGCGATCCTTGGCCCGTCTGATGGTTTGCACGACAAACGCCACACATCGCCATCGGTATCCGCAAACGCCGCTACATCGCGGACCCTGTTCCAGGTGGCCTGCGATGTCGGCGCATCCTGAACATCCATCTGTGCTCCCGTTGGTGCCAGCAGGTCCTGCAGCCGACCCATCCGGTAGGTCACCGATGTCTCGAACCCTTCGATCCGCAACATCGTGTGCTGGCTCGCCGGATCATGTGCGGCACCCGTCACTTCAAAGGGGCTGCCAAGGGCCAGCGCCAATGCGGCAATGGCGTCTGAGTCCCGCAACCCATGCAGCACCAGCGTCGCTTGCGTCTCCGGACGCGGCAATACTTTCATCGACACCTCGCTCAACACACCCAAGGTGCCGAACGACCCCGCCAGCAGTTTGACCAGATCATAGCCGGTGACGTTCTTCATCACCCGGCCCCCGTTCTTGATCACGGCACCACGCCCATCCACAAAGCGGACCCCCAGCAGGAAATCGCGCGCCGCACCGACAGAAATCCGCCGTGGGCCGCTGACATTTGCAGCCATGACGCCGCCAATTGTAGGCGTGCCGGTCGTACTTAACAGCGTGCGGTGGTCCATCGGTTCAAATGCCAGCCGCTGGTTTTCCTTGGCCAACGCAGCTTCAATGTCGGCCACCGGGGTCCCGGC
>JBFGFW010000228.1:0-4746 GCA_041579395.1 Sulfitobacter sp. | reverse complement strand
CTGGGGCCGAACCCCGATGTCCGTCTGAAATTGGGGCGGCTGGACCGCGATCTGACTCGCGATGACGAGGTGATTACCTATGTCGCCCGCAATCTGGAACGGACGCGAGGGTTTCACATCTTCATGCGAGCCTTGCCGATAATACTCAAGAAACGCCCAAAGGCACGGGTTCTGGTGTTGGGCGGCAATGACACATCCTATGGCGGCAAAAGCGCAAATCCGGGCGGCCTGCGCGCGGAAATGGAAACCGAAGTTGGCAAGGACGTCGATTGGAGCCGGGTGCATTTCCTGGGCAAGCTGCCCTATGAGGATTACCAGAAGGTCGTCCAGATCTGCCGCTGCCATCTGTACCTGACAATGCCGTTCGTCTTGTCCTGGTCGCTGCTGGAATCGATGGCGATGGAGGCGACAATTGTTGCGTCCGACGTGGCCCCCGTGCGCGAGGCGATCACACACAACAAGACCGGCCTGCTGTTTGATTTCTTCAAACCCAAGGCGCTTGCGGATCAGGTGGTTGACGTATTGGCCAACCCCGAAAAATATGCGCATCTCGGGGCGGCGGCGCGCGCGCATGTGATCAAGGAATATGATTTCCTGAACAAGTGCCTGCCGCAGCACATTGCCCAGATCAATGAGCTGGTACCCGAAGCCCTCCGCATCAAGCTGCCCGCGGATCAGGCTCGGGTCAGGGGCGCAGATGGATAAGACGCTTCTTTCGATCGGCCATGGCTATTGCGCGCGCGCCTTGGCGAAACGGCTGTTGCCGCAAGGGTGGCGCATCATCGGCACGACGCGCAGTGCTGAAAAGATGGGTGAAATCGCGTCATCCGGGGTGGAACCGCTGGTTTGGCCGGGAACCAATCTTGGGCCGTTGATCCGCAAGGTGCCGCACATTCTGGTGTCTGCAGCCCCTGGGCCTGACGGCGATCCGGTGCTGAATGCGCATCATGCCGACATCGCGGCGGCTGCGGATCATCTGCGATGGCTTGGGTATCTGTCGACGACTGGCGTGTACGGCGATCATGGCGGCACGTGGGTGGACGAAGACACGCCGCTGTCCCCGTCAACCAAACGGGGGGTGGCTCGTGTGGAAGCTGAGACACGCTGGCGCGCCGTGCCGGACTTGCCGCTGCATATATTCCGCCTCGCGGGGATCTATGGGCCCGGCCGCGGTCCCTTTGCCAAGGTCCGCGACGGAACCGCGCGCCGGATCATCAAGGAGGGTCAGGTTTTTTCCCGCATCCATGTCGATGACATCGCCAAAGCGCTTGATCTGTCGTTGCACAGGCCCACCCCCGGTGCGATCTATAACTTGTGCGATGATGACCCCGCCCCGCCGCAGGACGTCATCGCCTATGCCGCTGATCTGCTGGGCCTGCCGGTGCCCCCCGCCATCGCAATTGACGACGCCGAGATGTCGGATATGGCGCGCAGTTTCTATGCCGAAAGCAAGAAAGTCCGCAATGACCGCATCAAGCAGGCGTTGGGCTGGGAACCAAGTTTTCCGACGTTTCGAAGTGGACTGGATGCGTTAGTGGCCTCGGAAGTTTGAACCGGGGGTTTGACAGTTGCGCGGGTTCCGGGGTCCTTGACGATACTTATAATGTCGCTGATCTGTTGCATGATTGCCTTTTGATCAACCCAGATAGGCCTGCAATTCCGGTGGCGGGTTTTCCATCAGAGCGGCTGCCGGTTGCGGGGGCTGCGCGGCACCGTTTAAGACGAAAATCACCTGATCCGCAATGCGCCGAACGTCTTCGGGCGCGTGCGTTACCATGATGAGGGCGGCCTTGGTTTCGGTCACCAGTTCAGACACCAGATCCAGCATTTCGGCCCGCAATGCTGGCCCAAGTGCCGCGAACGGTTCGTCCAGCAAGACCAGCGGGCGGGCCTGGACCAGAACGCGGGCCAGCGCGGCGCGGCTTTGCTGGCCGCCGGACAACGCGCCGGGTTTGCGCTGCGCCAATTCCGCAAGGCCCACACGTGCCAGTGCCGCTTGAACTTGTGCCGTCTCGTCCGGGGTCAGGCGCAGATCGGGGCGCAGACCCAGCCCCACATTCTGTAGCACGCTGAGGTGCGGAAACAGGTTGTTGTCCTGAAACAGCATCGTCATCGGCCGCGCGCCGGGGGCGGCGGTGGTGATGTCGCGCCCTTGCCAAAGCAGGCGGCCCCGCGTCACCGGAATAAACCCGCAAATCCCGCCAAGCAGCGTCGATTTCCCCGCCCCTGACGGCCCGATCACGGCATATTTCTGGCCCGGTGCGATCGACATATCGGCGGTCAGCGCGAAATCGTCTTGGGTGATTTGGATGTCTTCAAGCGTCAGCATGCCAGCGCCCCCCCTTGTCGAAAATCCAGAAGATGCCCAGTGACAGGGCCAGCAAGATCAGTGCGGCCCCCGCCGCCGCCTCCATCCGGTAACTGCCCATCAGGCGGTACATCTGCAGGGGCAGCGTGGTGCGTTCGGGGTCAGCGAACAGGGCGATCACACCCAGATCCCCCATCGACAGCGCCCCCGTCAGCCCCGCCGCAAATCCGATCTGCGGGCGCAGCCGCGGCAGGATCACCCACCGCCACAGCGGCCAGCCCTGCAAGTTCAGCATCCGGGTCAGTCGTCCGTAAATCAAGACGGTATCGCGCAACGGCGGCACCAGAATGCGCAGCGCAAAAGGCAACGCCATCAACGCATTGACCAAGGCCGTGACCGGAAGCGCCAGCGCGAAGGGATCCGCCACCGGATTGATCAGGATGAACCACCCCGTGCCGATCATCAGCGGCGATGCGGACAGGCCCAACAGGCCGATCGCCTCAAGACTGCCGCGGGGGCGCGTGGCGATCCAGCCGGCCATCGGCAGTGCCAGCGCCAACAGAGCCACGACGCTGACCAATGCCACACCCACCGACGTGCCCGCCGCCTGCCAGACACTTGCGGGCGTTTGCGGCAAGCCGACCATTCCGCGCAGCACCACGGCACCCAGCGGCAGCAACAGGAACGCAGCGCCGACGCTGATCACGACGCCGTCCATCACCCGCTGAACTCCGCCTTGGGCATCCCAACGCTGCACTGGCCGATCCTGCCCGCCCCCCAGACTGATCGCAGGGACGATCCACAACGCCAGCGCCGCGGCACTGCCCGCCAACCCAAGTTGCACCAGCGACAACAGGGCCGCGCGGTTCAGGTCAAAGTCAAAGCGAAACGCCTGATAGATCGCCAGTTCGATCGTCGTTGCGCGCGGCCCACCGCCAAGCGTCAGCGCCACGGCAAAGCTGGTCAGGCAGATCACGAATATCAGGGCCGCCGTGCCTGGCACGATCTGCCGCAGCAGCGGCCATTCAAGGCTGCGGAAAACGGCGCGCGGCGTGAGGCCCAGTTGCGCTGCAAGGCGAAACCGCTCTGCCGGGATGGTCTGCCAGGCTTGCAGCAGCAACCGCGTGGCCAGCGGCAGGTTGAAAAACACATGCGCCAGCACGACGCCGTGCAGCCCATAGATCGATGCCGTGGGCAGACCAACGGCGGCCAGCGCGCTGTTCAGCCAGCCGGCGCGGCCGAACACGGCCAACAGCCCCAGCACCGCGACGATCACCGGCAGGATGAACGGGGCCCCCAGCAGCGTGACCAGCAGACCCCGCCCGACGAACCGCCGCCGTGCCAATGCCCGCGCAACCGGCACCGCCAGCACCGTCGAAAGAACGGCTGACAGCAATGCCTGCACCACAGTGAACCGGATCGCCGCCCAATCCCCCGGCCCCAACCCGCTGCCGAATTCGGCGCGCGTGACCACGGCAACCATTGCCGCAAAGATCAGCGCCACCACCAGAACGGCGGCGCTGATCCCTGCGTTCGTGCTTATTGAGAGAGCGCGGACAGCCATTCGGCCAATGCCTCGTCGCGAAGGGCGGGGACGTCTGCGTTCGGTACCAACAACGCCTTGTCTGGCGTGATCAGCGTTTCAAACCCATCAGGCAGGCCACCCGCGGGCGTGATCGCCGGATACATCCAGTTGGTCGTGGGCAGCACCGCCTGCGCCGCATCCGACACCATGAACGCCATGAACGCGTCCGCCAATTCAGGCCGGTCCGTCCCTGCCAGTCTGCCGACCACCTCGATCTGCATATAGTGGCCTTCATCGAACGGGGCGGCGGCCTTTGTCGCATCATTTTCAGCGATCAGGTGATAGGCGGGCGACGTGGTATAGCTGAGCACCATGTCGGCCTCGCCCTCCAGGAACAGGCCATAAGCCTCGGACCAGCCCTTGGTCACGGTCACGACGTTATCGGCCAAATCAGCCCAGATCGCGGGGGCATCGTCGCCATAGGCGGATTTGACCCACATCAGCAGGCCCAATCCGGGCGTCGACGACCGTGGGTCCTGAATAACGATCTTCAGATCGCTGGTACCCAGTTCGCGAAAATTCGTAGGGGGCGTCAGGTCAGCCCCGTGGACGAAAGCGAAATATCCCCAGTCGTAGGGCACGAATGTATCGTCGTCCCATGTGATCGGCAGCGTATAGTCGGCGGTCACTGATGTGGGTGCGAAAAGCCCGGTTTCCTTAGCCGTGGCGATCAGGCTGGTGTCCAGCCCCAGCACCACATCGGCGTCAGACCGTGCACCTTCCAGCTTGAGACGCGCCAGCAGCGCTGCGCCGTCGCCCATGCCGACGAATTTCACATCGCAGGCACATTCCGCCTCGAATGCGGCTTCGATCACCGGGCCGGGGCCCCAATCGGCGACGAAACTGTCATAGG
>JBFGFW010000227.1:0-4749 GCA_041579395.1 Sulfitobacter sp. | reverse complement strand
GTGTCTTTCAGGCGCTCTGCCAAGGCGGGTTGCGGCAAGGCAGGGCCCAATCCAAAGGTCAGGGCACCGGCGTCCGACAACCCGATCTGGCGTTCGCGCCACCCCTGACCACTGCGCACAAACTGCCGGATCGGCAGCGCGTCGAAAAATTCGTTGGCGACAAGATACAGCGGCTGATCCGGCAGGCTTGCGGTGGTGTCGTGCCAGTAAACGGTATGGCCGGTCAACGCCTTGCGCTGGATGTCGCGCAAAGGGGGCGATGCCTCGATCAGGGTGATCCGGGCGGCGTCGACAAATCCCGGCACGCCACGCGTCGCCCGCAATATGTCGGCCATCAGGGTGCCGCGACCGGGGCCAAGTTCGGCCAGTGTAAACGGCGTCGGCACGCCTTGGGACAGCCACGTTTGCGCCAGACACAGCCCGATCAGTTCACCAAACATCTGGCTGATTTCGGGCGCGGTGACAAAGTCGCCCTGCGCGCCCAATGGATCACGGGTGGTATAATAGCCAAGGGTGGGATGCAGCAGGCAAGTGGCCATGTATTGGTCCACCCGCATCGGCCCGTCACTGCGGATACGGCCTGCGATATGCGCAAGCAGCGCCGTCATGCAGCGCGTCTGGCCCGCAAGATCAGGAATATGCCAATTGCCATCATCGGCAAGCACAGGATTTGCCCCATGGTCAGCCCCCATCCGCCAATCTGCCATGCCAACCCCAAGGGATTGCCGGGTGCCACGAATTGGGCATCCGGCTGGCGCACGAATTCCACCATGAACCGGGCCAGCCCGTAGCCGGCCAGAAACGTGCCGCCAAGCAGCCCTTGGGATTTCAGGGCACCGCGCCGCCACGCCATATAGATCAGGAGTAGCCCAAGGATCAGACCTTCCAACGCGGCCTCGTAAAGCTGCGATGGATGCCGGGCACAAATGCCGATCACATCCGGGCAATTCTGTGCCGCAGCGGTGGGAAAGGCGACGCCCCAAGGCAGATCGGTGGGCCGGCCCCAGAGTTCGGCATTGATAAAGTTGGCCAGCCGTCCCAGAAACAGCCCCGGTGCCAGCCCCAAGCATACCACATCGCCCGTCGAGATAGGGTTGAGAGCATGCGAATTGGTGTAAAACAGCCCCGCCAGTATGACGCCGATGGCCCCGCCATGAAACGACATTCCTCCTTCCCAGATTTGCAGTATCTGCAACGGGTTGCTGGCGTAATAGGCGGGCTGGTAAAACAGCACATAGCCCAATCGCCCGCCAAGGATCACGCCCAGAATGACCCAGAACAACAGGTCTTCAACCTGATTTTTCGTCATCACCGGGACGCCCCCGCGCCACAGATCCGGCCGGGATACCGCGCGCGCAACGACGCGCCAGCCCAAGATAATACCGACGATATAGGCCAGCGCATACCAACGCAGCGCGAAGGTCATGCCAAAGAGCGTGATCGAGAAAATCTCGGGCGACATATTCGGAAAGGGGAGCATTGCAATCATGTCGCCGATTGAGCCTGACCGCACCGGGAAGTCAACCTTGCGAGAACCGCGACCGCACACCATATAGAGATCAATCAACGCTCTAGGAGAATAATGATGCAGACCCGTAACAAGATTTTTGACGATATTTCCCAGATGATGACCAACGCCATGGGCGTCGCCCAAGGGGCAAAGACCGAAGCCGAAACCGCCATGAAAGGCCTGATGGACCGTTGGCTGGCTGACCGCGATTTCGTGACGCGCGATGAATTCGACGCGGTTCGCGCCATGGCGCAGAAGGCCCGCGAAGAAAACGAAGCGCTCAAGGCGCGTCTGGATGCGATGGAAAAGAAGGGCTGAACAGCCCCGCATCTCGTGACATGAGCCAAACAAGAAGGCATCCGAACGACAGTTCGGGTGCCTTTTTACGCCCAAGCCAATGATCCGCGTCTGCGGCACATGACCCGCAACCGCAACTTTTAGTATCTTCGCTGGCGTTATCCACAAGATACTGAGGTTATCCCCCATCTTTCGTGGTTACCCACAGAAAAAGACTTGCCACAATGCAATCCTGCGCGCACCATATCTAGTGTGGGGTGCAGGCAGGCAAAGCATTCCATGGTAGATACACCCAAGTATTGATATGCCCAAGCATGGCAATACACCGACCAAGAGAGGTGGCGAAAATGGCCCTTACCGAGCATTACCTTGATGAAGACCTTCACCCCATCGACATCGTCGAAAATGTTGCCGCATTTAACGACTGGGATTTCGACCGGATTTCCGAAGAGCAGATTGCGATGGCGGTGGAGGGTCAGTGGCGTACCTATTCCATCACATTGGCCTGGTCGGCCCATGACGAAACGCTGCGGATGGTCTGTTCTTTTGAAATGGACCCGCCGGCTGAAAAACTGCCCGTGCTCTATCATCTGTTGAACGATGTGAATGACCAGTGCTGGGCCGGTGCCTTTACCTATTGGGCCGAGCAAAAACTGATGGTTTACCGTTATGGTCTGGTCTTGGCGGGCGGTCAGGACGCGACAGCGATGCAGGTTGACACGATGATCGGCGCTGCGGTGCTGAGCGCCGAAAGGTATTATCCCGCGATCCAATTGGTGGTGTGGGGCGATCAAACGCCCAAGCAGGCCATTCAGGTTGCCATTGCAGAGGCTTATGGCCACGCGTAACTATAGCCCCCTAAGCTGATCCTTGGGGGGAACGATGAAAGACACGCGTATCGCAAAAGACGGTCTGGTTCTGCTGGGCTGCGGCAAGATGGGGTCAGCGATGTTGGCCGGATGGCTGGATCGTGGGCTGCCCAAGACTTCAGTTTGGGTGATTGACCCGTACCCGTCGGATTGGCTGAAGGCACAAGGTGTGCATCTGAACGCCGACCTGCCCGGTACACCGGCCATTGTGCTGGTCGCCGTGAAACCGCAGATGATGGGCACGGCCCTGCCGACATTGCAGGCGATGGGCAACGGCACAACCGTCTTTGTCAGCGTAGCTGCCGGAACCACCATCGCGACGTTCGAAAAGACTCTTGGCAGACAGACACCTATCGTGCGCGCAATGCCCAACACCCCCGCCGCCATCGGCCAAGGCATCACCGCGATCATCGGCAACGATCATGTCAGCCCAAAGGGCATGGACGAGGCCGAAGCGCTGCTGGCAGCCGTTGGAGACGTCGTGAGACTGGACGAAGAAGCCCAGATTGACGCGGTCACAGGGGTCAGCGGCTCAGGTCCGGCCTATGTATTCCATCTGATCGAGACCATGGCCGCCGCCGGTGTGGCGCAGGGTCTGAACGCGGACCTATCGCTGCAACTGGCCACGGCAACGGTTGCCGGGGCAGGGGCGCTGGCCAAGGCATCGACAGATGGTCCGGCCCAGTTGCGCATCAACGTGACCAGCCCCAATGGCACCACGCAAGCCGCGCTCGATGTTCTGATGGACGAAAAAGACGGCTTTCCCGCGCTGCTGAAACGCGCCGTGGCCGCCGCCGCCGATCGGTCCCGCGAGTTGTCGCATGACTGAGATCAGCTTTGACGATTTTATGAAGGTCGATATTCGGGTGGGCACCGTGACCCGCGCCGAAACCTTCCCCGAGGCACGCAAGCCCGCGATCAAGTTATGGATCGACTTTGGCGGCGCTATCGGTACACGCAAATCGTCGGCGCAGATCACAACGCATTACACGCCCGAAGGGTTGATCGGGCGTCAGGTGATGGCCGTCGTAAACTTCCCTCCACGCCAGATCGGGCCCTTCATTTCCGAAGTGCTGGTTCTGGGCGTGCCGGATGAAAACGGGGCGATTATGCTGACGCAGCCAACGCAGCCCGTCCCTGACGGAGGACGCATGCATTGAAGAAGCTTTTTATCGCCAGACCCGCCCCCGAAGAAGTACATGCCGCCCTGGATGGCTTTGACGTGACATACCGCGCCGATTCTGCCCCCCTGACTGAATCAGAAATGTTGGCGGCCCTATCTGACTATGACGGCGTGCTGCCGACCCTGGGCGATCAGTTCTCGGCGCAGATCTTTGATCGGGTGGAACAACCACGCTGCAAGATCCTGGCGAATTTCGGGGTCGGGTATAACCACATCGATGTCGACGCTGCGCGTAGGGCCGGTGTTCAGGTCTCCAACACGCCCGGTGCCGTCACGGATGCGACTGCGGATATCGCCATGACGTTGATGCTGATGGCCGCGCGGCGTGCGGGCGAAGGCGAACGGCTTGTCCGATCAGGGAAGTGGACCGGGTGGGAACCGTCGCAATTGCTGGGCATGCATCTGACCGGCAAGACCGTCGGCATCGTCGGCATGGGGCGCATCGGGCAAGCCGTGGCGCGGCGCTGTCACTATGGGTTCTCAATGGATGTGAAATACTATAGCCGAAGCGCGAAAACTCTGGCCTACCCGGCGGAACATCTTAGCGATCTCAAGACGTTGGTGTCTGCGGTTGATGTGGTCGTGATTGCGGTTCCCGGTGGCGATGACACCCACCATCTGATCAACGCCCAAGTGCTGGCCGCAATGCAACCGCATGCGCTGTTGATCAACATCGCACGGGGCAACGTCGTTCAGGAAAGTGCGCTGATCGACGCGCTTCAATCAGGATCGATCGGTGGGGCGGGACTGGATGTCTACGAATTTGAACCCCAAGTGCCAGCGGCGCTGCTTGCTTTGGATAACGTCGTGCTTTTGCCACATCTGGGAACGTCATCCCGTGAGGTGCGTGTGGATATGTGGATGATGGCGGTCGAGAACTTGAAAGCCGG
>JBFGFW010000226.1:0-4750 GCA_041579395.1 Sulfitobacter sp. | reverse complement strand
GCGGGCCCTTGCGCTCTTCGGTCAGGGACGGGCTGGCGTCCAGCATGCCTTCGACCGTGAGGGTCAGGCGGCGCGGCGTTGAAAACGCGGCAGCCGAGGCATAGGTCAACCCCGCCTCGACCAGACCATTGGTGACCAGCTTTTTCAGGTCATCCGCAGCCCGCGCCTGCATCCGGGCGGGTATTTCTTCGGAAAAAAGCTCAATCAGCAGGTCGGGCATGGGGGCGTACCTTTTTGGAGGGCGGCATATGGATCAGAGCGGCGCAAAGATTTTATGCCTTCGGCGAGGATATTTAAGAGCCAGAGAAGTCAGGGTCAGTTTGCGGGACGATCAGGGCAGGCTTCACCGACGACCGTGCCGTCATAGGCCTTGTCGCCGCATTCGTTCAGGTCGTGCCAGACATAGCCACGCCCGTCCGCGGTGATTGCAACGATCCGGTCGACGCCAAAGAACACGTTTTTTTGGCTGAGAAAGGACAGGGCCGTGCCTGCTGCCAGCTCAGCGCCGATTTCGGCGGCATCAAAGCAGTCGAACCAGCCCGGCGCGTTGCGCGGCTCTACCGCGTCGCTGACCATATAGGTTTCAGAGAGCAGGGCGAGGCTGAGGGGCGTCGTGAAACATGCACGGTAGCGGATGGGCGAGCTGGCCGCGTCGATGGCGCGGTAATCGTCGGTCAGGATCGGTTCGGGGGCGTTGGTTGACAGCGACACAAGCTCGACGCCACGCACCGGTACCGCCACCTCGCGGTAATAGCCGTAGACCTGCAGATAATATAGCGCGATGCCCGCGATGGCGGCTGAGACCAAGATGACGACTCCTACGATTTTACCGTTCATGTGTGATGCTCAATGCCAAAAAAGGTTGATGTAGCGATCCGCCCGCCTGCAGATCCGCGACCGGCTTTGGCCAGACGCCTTCGTTGTGCCACCGGTAGCGCCGCTTGAGTTTGCGGTAGCAGATGAAACCCGCCGTGCCGGGCAGATCCTCTGGCCGCTGTGGCAGCATGCGTGGCTGATAGCTGTCGGTCATTGCGTCGTCTTTTCAATCATGTCGGGCTGCCAGCCGCCGGCGCGGGTCTGCACGAAGGCATCGGCGCAGGCCTTGGCCAGCGTCCGGACCCGCCCGATATAGGCCTGCCGTTCGGTCACCGAGATCACGCCGCGTGCGTCCAGCAGGTTGAAGATGTGGCTGGCCTTGATGCATTGATCATAGGCAGGATGCGCCATGATGATGCGTTTGCCGGTCTTGGGGTCCTGGGCGTCGCGAGACAGGATTTCACGGCATTCGTTTTCAGCCTCGACAAAGTGATCCAGCAGCACATCGGTGTTGGCCACGTCAAAGTTCCAGCGGGCGTATTCTTCTTCGGTCTGTTTGAACACATCGCCGTAGGAAAGCGGGATCGGCGCGTCCGGATCGTTGAATGGCATATCCATCACGTGATCGACCCCCAAGACGTACATCGCCAGCCGTTCCAGCCCATAGGTCAGCTCGCCCGACACCGGGTGGCAATCATGGCCGCCGACCTGCTGGAAATATGTAAACTGCGACACCTCCATGCCATCGCACCACACTTCCCACCCCAGCCCCCAGGGCCCCAAGGTCGGGCTTTCCCAGTCATCTTCGACAAAGCGGATGTCGTGCAGCGCCATGTCGATGCCAATCGCCTGAAGCGATCCCAGGTACAGGTCCTGCAAGTCAGGGGGGCTGGGTTTGATCACGACCTGATATTGGTAATAATGCTGCAACCGGTTGGGGTTTTCGCCATAGCGCCCATCGGTCGGGCGGCGCGATGGTTGCACATAGGCGGCCGCCCAGGGGTTCGTGCCAAGGCTGCGCAATGTGGTCGCGGGGTGGAAGGTGCCCGCGCCGACTTCCATGTCATACGGCTGCAACATCGCGCATCCCTGGCGCGCCCAATAGGTCTGAAGCGCGAGGATGATTTCCTGAAACGATCGGGGCCGCTGAACCGGGTCGGACATGTGACATTTGCCTTTGCTGCTGCGCGCCTTTCCTAAGGCGCTGCCGCCCAAGGGTCAATTGGCAGCATTGTGATGATTTGGCACGCAACGACCATGGCATTTCGCCCTTTTTCCTGCTTATCTGCCGCAACTTTGATTTGTTGAGAGCACTTGTCCCATGAAGCGACTGTTTGTGGCCCTTTTGGCCACCCTGTTTTTAGTCCCCGTTGTCGCTTCGGCGCAGTCCGCCAATGACGTCGTCTGGATCCAGATCGAGGCGCAGCCCAACTTGGCAGATGCCACCCAGCGTGCCCGTGACTATTCCAACCGTCTTGAGGACGTGAACGGCTTTGCCCTTGGCGGCGGCTGGTACGGCATTGTCGTCGGCCCCTATACCCGCGGGGACGCGGAACTGCTGTTGCGCAGCTACCGCCAGCAAGGGTTGGTGCCCCGCGACAGCTTTGTTCAGTTTTCAGAGCGTTTTCGCCAGCAATACTGGCCGGTCGGGGCCAACCTGCTGAACATCCCGGTGATTGCACCGATCGAGCCCGAAGCCACGCCGCAGGACAACCCTTTGCCCGAAATCACCCAAACGCCCCTTCCCCCGGCGGATCAGACGCCGGTGGACCCTGCCCCCCAAACCGAAGAGCCACCGCAGACCACGCAGATCCCGGTCTTGCCACTTGCCCCGGACGAAGAAACACCCGCCGAGGCGCGAAGAAGCGAGCGGGACTTGACCCGCTCTGAGCGCGAGCAGCTTCAGATCGCCCTGCAATGGGCAGGATTTTACAACAGCGCGATCGACGGCGCGTTTGGCCGGGGCACCCGCAATTCCATGGCGGCATGGCAAACTGCGAATGGCTTTGACCAGACCGGCATTCTGACCACCCAGCAGCGGGCGATGCTGATCAAGCAGTACAATGCCGTCCTTGAGGGGCTGGACCTGCGTCCGGTACGGGACATCGAGGCCGGGATCGAGGTTGCGATGCCCACGGCACTTGTCGCGTTTGAAAAATACGAGCCGCCCTTCGTGCAATACAACGCCAAGGACAACAGCAGCGCGCGGGTGCTGTTGATCAGCCAAAAGGGCGACCAAGACACGCTGTTTGGTCTTTATGACATCATGCAAACGCTGGAAATCGTACCGCCCGAGGGCCCGCGCCAGCGGAAATCCAACAGTTTCGAACTGATCGGCGAAAACGGCAGCATCGTCAGCCAGACCCAGGTGTCGCTGGAAAACGGCGAGATCAAGGGCTTCACCCTGATCTGGCCCGCGGGTGACGAAGACCGCCGCCGCCGGGTGATTGCAGAGATGACGAAAAGCTTTGCGCGCATGCCGGGCGCTTTGGACGCCGCGGCTGGCGGTGGCAATGATCAGGCGGTCGATCTGGTGGCGGGCTTGCAGGTGCGTCTGCCCAAAATGTCGCGGTCGGGGTTCTTTATCGACGCCACCGGCACCGTGGCCACCACATCGCAGGCAGCCCAAAGCTGCAGCCGGATCACCTTGGATGATGAAACCGAGCTGCAGTTGCTGGTCGATGACGCGGCCACCGGGATTGCCTTGTTCAAACCGCGCACTGCCTTGGCACCGCTTGAGGTGGCCCAGTTCAATACCGTCGCGCCCCCCCTGCAATCCGAAATCTCGGTCGCCGGTTTCCCCTATGAGGGGGTGTTGGGATCGGCCACGGTAACCTATGGTTCGCTGGCCGATGTCCGTGGGCTGCAAGGCGACGAAAGCGTCACGCGCCTGACCTTGGCGGTGCAGCCCGGCGATGCGGGTGGCCCTGTGTTCGACGGCAATGGTCGCGTTCTGGGCATGCTGCTGCCACGCAATGACGGCGCACAGCAACTGCCCGACGATGTGAATTTCGCCATCGAAGCCGGTGTCATCACCGCGCTGGCGCAAGAACTGGGCATCACGACCCAGATGGCCGCAGGTTCGGGACCGCTGAAACCACAAGATCTGCGCGAAAAGGCGAAAGGCATGACCGTGCTGGTCAGCTGTTGGGAATAGCCTGCCGGCTTTTGGGGCGCATCAGCCTGACGTGATCTGCGGGGTCAGGTAGATCACTGTCGGGCGATCCGCTTTGAACGCCTGACCCAACGCATCGGCCACTCCGTCCAGATCGGTCGGGGCCGCAGACAGCGCGCCGAAAGCTTCGGCGAGTTTGCAAAAATCGGGGTTGCGCGCGACCACCGCATTGGGCGCGATCTGCGCACGAACCATGCTGTCCTCGATCTCGCCCAATTTGCCATTATCCCACAGGATGATCGGCAGCGGCAGCCCCAGTTCAACGGCCACGCCCAGTTCCTGCATCGTGTAATGAAAACCGTAATCCCCGATGATCGCCATCGTCGGCAAATCGGGCCTTCCAATTGCGCCGCCGATGGCCGCAGGTGTCGCGTAACCCAGCGTGCCGAAGCCATAAGGATGGTGCCAGTGGCCGGGGTGCGGCATGTCCCACACCTCTTTGGCGGCATAGGCGAATTGGGTCATGTCGGAATAGATCATCGCATCGTCCGGCACACCCGCCTTGACCGCGTCGATGACGGCCAGCAAGCCGGGCCGTTCCGCGTCGATCTCGGACCGCCACCGCGCACGCCACTTTGTTGTCTCCTGCAGCGTCCAATCGGTTTTCTGCGGGTTGGGAACCGCACTGTCCAACGCGGTCATGACCGCCTTGGCATCGGCCAAAATACAGGTTTGCGCGGTCTGAAGGTCGGTCAGAACCGCCGGGTCGATGTCAACGCGAACCAGATGGCCGGTGTGGCCCAGTTTGGTGCGCCACAG
>JBFGFW010000225.1:0-4767 GCA_041579395.1 Sulfitobacter sp. | reverse complement strand
TCTGGCGGGCAAACTTGGTCAGGCGCGGGTTCTGCTGCTCAGCCATATGCGCGGACACATGTGCGACATGGACGCGCTGATGGCCCTGTGTGACGCCGCGGGCGTGACCGTGATCGAAGACTGCGCGCACACCATGGGGGCCGCGTGGCAGGGCACGCCTTCAGGGCGACATGGGGCGGTCGGCTGTTATTCCTGCCAGACCTACAAGCACGTCAATACGGGCGAGGGCGGATTTCTGGTCACGGATTTTCCCGACATCGCTGCCCGCGCGATTATGCTGTCGGGATCCTACATGCTGTACGAAAAGCATCTGGCCGGACCGCCCGCCAGCGCGTTCGCGCAGATCAAATATGAAATGCCCAACATCTCGGGGCGGATGGACAATCTGCGGGCGGCCCTGTTGCGGCCGCAACTGCGCAATCTGCCCGCGCAGGTGGCCCGCTGGAACGACCGCTACGCCAAGATCGAAGCGGGGCTATGCCACACGCCCGGCCTGACCGTGATCGCGCGCGACGACCGTGAAAGTTTTGTGGGGTCATCCATTCAGTTCCTGTTGCAAGGATGGGATTGCGCCAAGGTTCAGGCAGTCGTGGCGCAGTGCCGGGATCGTGGGGTTGAATTAAAATGGTTCGGGGCGGCAGAGCCTGTGGGGTTCACCAGCCGATATGACAATTGGCGCTATGCGCAGACAGACGCTTTGCCCAAAAGCGATGCAGTTTTGGCGGGGCTGATCGACATGCGCATCCCCCTGACGTTCAGTCTGGACGATTGCGCGTTAATCGCCCGGATCATCCACGAAGAGGTGTCGCGCGTCTATCAAAGCGCGTGAGGCACCAAAAAGGGGCACAGAAACCTGCGCCCCAAATTCTTTGTCATTACTGCAATTGATCAGAACCGGATGGTGCCATGCTCGCCCATGTCGGGCTTTTGGTCGGTCAGATGGGCCTTGGCGATTTCATAAAGAAACGACAGGCTGCCACCCGTAAGCCAGACTTCGGCTTCGGACAAATCCATGCGGAGCAGTTGAACGTCCTCGTCTTCGCGCCCCTCGTCAAACCAGGCGGCGGGGATCGCAGACCATAGGTCTTTCAGCTTGGCGGGGTCAGTGACGGCGTTGATGGTACCATTGATGCGGGCGTGAAGATGCTCGTCATTGCTGCTGACGATGTACTCTGCCGCTGCACCGGTTTGCGACGCTTTGGCCAGATCGGTCCCGTTGGCAGTAATGAACCACAAGACACCTGCGTCTTTATCCACGTAATGGCTCATTGGGACGGCGCGCGCCCTGTCGGCAGCCAACATACCTGTGCGTGTGTCTTCCAAACGGTCCCAGAATTCGGCTTTCAAAGAAGTGCTCATCTTAATTATTCCTATCTCATTTGTGTCACCTACCCAACGGCGCAAGCCGGGGGGTGGTTCCCGCCGATGTCACAATTGCTTGACCGAATCCGTGGCTTGTGTAAAGTAATGAACAACTGTTCAATAAATTCCGGGAGGGGCCATGTTCAACGCCAGCATGAAGTTCGATTTGGGCGATGACGTCGCGGCACTGCGCGATATGGTGCACCGTTGGGCGCAAGAACGGGTCAAGCCGATGGCCGCCGACATTGACCGCAAGAATGAATTTCCGCCCGAACTTTGGCAAGAGATGGGCAGCCTCGGGTTGCTGGGCATGACCGTCGACGAAGAATTCGGCGGCACCGGGATGGGGTATGTCGCCCACACCGTCGCGGTCGAAGAGATCGCGCGGGCGTCGGCCTCAGTCTCGCTGTCTTATGGCGCGCATTCCAATCTGTGCGTCAATCAGATCAGCCTGAACGGCACCGCCGAGCAAAAGGCGAAATTCCTGCCGGGCTTGTGCTCGGGCGCGCATGTGGGGGCCCTCGCGATGTCAGAGCCGTCGGCGGGCAGTGACGTGGTGTCGATGAAACTGCGCGCCGAAAAGCGCAACGATCACTACCGTCTGTCGGGCAACAAATACTGGATCACCAACGGCCCCGATGCCGACACGCTGGTGGTCTATGCCAAGACCGATCCCGATGCAGGATCCAAGGGGATCACGGCATTCCTGATCGAGAAGTCGATGAAGGGTTTCACCACCAGCCCGCACTTCGACAAGCTGGGCATGCGCGGCTCAAACACCGCAGAGCTGATCTTTGACGACGTCGAAGTGCCATTCGAGAACGTCTTGGGCGAAGAAGGGCGCGGCGTGCGCGTTCTGATGTCGGGGCTGGACTATGAACGTGTGGTGCTGGCGGGCATCGGTCTGGGCATCATGGCCGCCTGCCTTGATGAAATCATGCCCTACATGGCCGAGCGCAAGCAATTCGGCCAACCCATCGGCAGTTTTCAACTGATGCAGGGCAAAATGGCCGATATGTACACCGCGATGAATTCGGCCCGCGCTTATGTCTACGAAGTCGCCAAGGCCTGTGACCGTGGCGACGTCACCCGCGCCGACGCCGCTGCCTGTTGTCTTTACGCGTCGGAAGAGGCGATGAAACAGGCGCATCAGGCGGTGCAGGCCATGGGCGGGGCGGGGTATTTGTCCGATAACCCCGTGGGCCGCATTTTCCGCGACGCCAAGCTGATGGAAATCGGGGCGGGCACGTCTGAAATCCGCCGCATGCTGGTGGGCCGCGAGATGATGGGGTCGATGGCATGATCGCGTCTGCCCCCCGGTATGGTCTGAATCCGTCTTTGCGGATGCCGTGATGCACTGCGCGTTGCCCGGTCTGGACCAATCAGGTGCGTGGGACTTGCCTGCCCGGCTGAACATGGCGGCGCAATGCCTGGGACATGACCCCGACCAGACTGCGATCATTGATCTGACCGGGCCGGTTCGGCGCGATGTCAGCTATGGCGATCTGGTCGGAATGACGGACGGGCTGGCGCGCGCACTTGCTGCGCGGGTGCAGCCCGGTGACCGGGTCGGTGTTCTGCTCAGTCAGACCCCGTGGTGCGCTGCCGCGCATCTTGCGATCTGGAAAATCGGTGCGATATCAGTGCCTTTGTTCAAACTCTTCAAGCAGGAGGCGCTGGCGTCGCGGATCGGTGACGCCGGGGTGGCACTGGTTCTGACTGACACCGAGGGGCGCGATCTGCTGGGTGATCTGGCGGAAAGCTGGCTGGCGGACGCCGCAGGCATCGCCGGCGCGGCGGTGGCATTTGCCGATACCGGCCCCGAAGACCCTGCCGTGTTGATCTATACTTCTGGCACCACCGGCACACCCAAGGGGGCGCTACACGGGCACCGCGTTTTGACGGGTCATCTGCCGGGTGTCTTACTGAGCCATGACCGTTTGGGTCAGGACGGCGATTGTCTGTGGACGCCTGCCGATTGGGCGTGGATCGGCGGGTTGTTCGACGTTTTGATGCCGGGGCTGGTGCTTGGCGTGCCGGTGGTGGCGGCAAGGATGGCCAAATTCAGCGCCGACGCCTGCGCGCGCATCATCGCCGATGGCGACGTGCGCAACGTGTTTTTCCCGCCTACCGCCCTGCGCATGTTGAAAGCGGCGCAGCGCGACATCCCCGGCCTGCGGTCCGTGGCATCGGGCGGAGAGCCGTTGGGCGCGGAAATGCTGGCCTGGGGGCGGCGGGCATTTGGCCTGTCGATCAATGAATTCTACGGTCAGACCGAATGCAACATGGTCGCGTCGAGTTGCGGGGCGGCGTATCCTGCGCGCCCCGGCTGCATTGGCAAGGCCGTGCCGGGCCATACGCTGGCGGTGTTGGACGGGAAGGGTGCCCCCACGTCTGACGAGGGCGACATCGCCGTTCACCGAGGATCTGCCGCCATGATGCTGGGCTATTGGCAGCGCGCGGACGAGACAGCGCAGAAATTTAGCGGGGATTGGATGACGACGGGCGACCGCGGCATCTGGGAAGGCGACTACCTGCGCTTTGTCGGCCGCGAAGATGACGTGATCACCTCATCAGGCTACCGTATCGGCCCCGCCGAGATCGAGGATTGCCTGATGACGCACCCCGACGTCGCGACTGTCGGTGTTGTCGGCAAGCCTGACGCGCTGCGCACCGAAATCGTCAAGGCCTATGTGGTGCGCACCAAGGGCGGCACCGTGGATGCCGCGACGTTGCAGGCGTGGGTAAAAGACCGGCTGGCCAGCTACAGCTACCCGCGTGAAATTGACTTTGTCGATGCCTTGCCCATGACTGTCACCGGCAAGGTGATCCGCCGCGACCTTAAGGCCCGCGCCGCTCAGGAGACGTCGGCATGATCGTGAACCGCCCAAACCAAATGATGAACGCAAGGAACAAGATATGAAGCTGATCTCGCAGGCGCTGCCCTCATCCGAAAGCTTCAAGGCCAACGAGGCGGCGCATCTGGCAGCGCTGCAGACCGTGCGCGACGCGGCCGAGGCGGCGGTGTCCGGTGGCGGAGACAAGGCCCGCAGCCGCCATGAAAGCCGGGGCAAGATGTTGCCGCGGGAACGGGTCGCGAACCTGCTGGACCCCGGCAGCCCGTTTCTTGAGGTGGGGGCGGTGGCCGCACATGGGCTGTATCGCGGGGCCGCACCCTGTGCCGGTTTGATCGCCGGCGTCGGCCGCGTGCATGGGCTCGACTGTATGATCGTGTGCAATGACGCGACGGTGAAGGGCGGGACGTACTTTCCGATGACCGTCAAAAAGCACCTGCGCGCCCAGGAAATTGCCGAGGAAAACCATCTGCCCTGCATTTACCTGGTCGACAGTGGCGGCGCGAACCTGCCAAATCAGGACGAGGTGTTCCCCGACCGCGAACATTTT
>JBFGFW010000224.1:0-4770 GCA_041579395.1 Sulfitobacter sp. | reverse complement strand
GTCGAAGGCATGTTGTATCCTGCGGCCCCGGTGCGGATGATGCGGATGGCGCAGCTGTTCCCAGACGATGAGCTGCTGATTTTCATGGCCATCCGCAACCCTGCGACCCTGCTGCCCATATTGCATGATGTGTCATCCGACAATTCGGACGCGCATTTCTGGGGCAGCAAAGACCCCCTGGACATCCGCTGGTCGGACACGCTGCAGCTTCTTCGCGATTCAGCGCCGGAGATCCCTGTCACCGTCTGGTGCAACGAGGATGCGCCGCTGATTTGGGGGAGGATTCTGCGCGAAATGTCAGGACTGACCGCTCACGATAAGCTGGAAGGCGAGTATGACCTGCTTGAGACAATCATGTCACCCGAAGGGATGAAGCGCTTCCGGTCCTACATGGCGGCCCACCCCGAAATATCGGGCACCCAGCAGCAACGGGTCATCGTGGCATTCCTTGATAAATTCGCCATTGAAGACGCACTTGAAGAAGAGCTGGACATGCCATCCTGGACCGACGAGCTGGTCGAAGAGATGACAGACAACTACGATCAAGATGTGCTGCGCATTCAACAGATTCCCGGCATACGGATGCTTATGCCATAAAGCCTTACGTCAGGTTGAAATTCACCTGTAACTTGGCGCGAATATGCTTTGATAACGGTGTCTTCCGGGCGTTAAATGGCCGGCATATGCTATCTGCACACGTCGAATTGTGTCATAAGACATAGATGGAACGGACCTTACTCTCCTTCATCTGGCAACACTCACGGCGCGATCAGATCGTGCTGGTATTGATGACGTTGATCCTGTTTCCGATGCTTTATCTGACGTTGGAACTGCCCAAACGTATCATCAACGATGCGATTGGCGCGCCGAGTGACTTTGTGACGCTACTGGGAATTGATGTCGCGCAGACCACCTTGCTGATCGGGCTGTGCTTTGCGTTTCTAGGGTCGGTCATCGTCCACGGGCTGCTCAAGATGCGGGTCAACACCATGAAGGGTGTCTTGGCCGAACGGCTGCTGCGGCGATTTCGGTTTGCGCTGATCGGGCGGACTTTGCGGTTTCCACGGATCTATCAGCAGCAGACCTCCGAAGGAGAGCTGATTGCCGCGCTGACGGCCGAGGCCGAACCGTTGGGCGGGATCATGGGCGACGCGATTGCTAATCCGCTGCTGCAAGCGGGCCAGATGCTGACCATCTTGCTGTTCCTGTTCCTGCAAAACATCTGGTTCGGTCTGGCTGCGATGGCGATGATCCCGTTGCAGGCGTGGCTCATCCCGCGGCTGCAAAAGCGCATCAACGTGCTGAACCGCAGCCGCATCCGTCAGGTGCGCACCCTTGCTGCCGAAGTCGGAGAGATCACATCGGGTGCCGCCACCTTGCGCCAGCATGGCGGCTGGACTGCCCGTTTGTCCGGCATCGCGAAGCGGTTGGGGCGGCTCTTCGACACCCGCTTTGACATTTATCGCAAGAAATTCTTCATGAAGTTTCTTAACAACCTGATTGGCCAGATCACACCGTTTTTCTTCTTTCTGGTGGGCGGTCTGCTGGTCATCAACGGTGCGCTGACTTTGGGCGCGTTGGTGGCATCGCTTGCTGCATTCAAGGATCTGTCGTCCCCGTGGAAGGAGTTGCTGACATATTACACCGACGTCCAGGAAGTATCGCAGCGCTATCAGATGATTATCGAACGTTTTGATCCGCCCGATATGCTGAGCAATTTCCTGACAGAGACACGCGATGCGCCCTTGGCCGACGTCACGTCTGCGTCGGTCGCGTTGCGCGGTGTGGTGGTGCAGGATGATGTGGGACGCCCGATTTTGAACGGTGCCGATCTTGAGGTGGCAGCGGGCAGCTGGCTGTGCGTCGTCGCCCCCGAGGAGGAAGAGCGCGCCCTTCTGGCGCAATTGCTGGTGCGCGACGTGGCCCCCGAATCTGGGCAGGTCACCTTGGGCGATCACGATCTGGCAATGATCGACCAGTACGCTGTTTCGCAACTCGTGGGCTATGCCGGGGCGAACCCCTATATCTTTCGGGGAACTGTCGGGGACAATGTGATGATGCCACTTGTCGCCCACACGACCGGCGAACAGTCGCCCGCCGAAGTGATCGAGGCGCAACGCAGCGGCAATGTGCAACTGCACAGCGCAGCGCCCGCTGTCTCCACAGACGCCATCGCCACCGCGCGCTGCCATTGGCAGCAGCTTGTGACGTCCATCGGGGCACAAAAGCCGCTGTTGATGCGCGCCCTTGATCAATCGCTTAGCGGCGCGCACGTCGCCCACCTTGAGCTTCAGCTTACTGCGTTGCGCAAACCAATTCACCTTCGCCTGACCGCAGCCAAATTGGAAAGCGGACTTCAAACCTTTGCCACCAACACGTATTTTGACGATTTTACACTGGCGGAAAACCTGCTGAGCGGGATCAAGAAGAAACACGACTGGATCGGCGCGAAAACATCACAGCAGTTGCGCCGCTTGCTGGTCGATCTGGGCCTGATAGACATTGTGATTGCGCAGTCTCTGACGCTGGCACAGACCCTGATCGAAGCCTTCGATGCCGATACGGCAGGGACGGTGTTGTTTCGCCGACTTGGCATTCCAAGCGACATGCTGCCCAAGCTGAAAAAGGTCATCGAAAAGTCCGCCGGCACTGCCCCTGCCGTCCAGCGCTTTAGGCTGCCCGATGAATTGCTGCTGTTGTCCTTGCAGTTCAACGTGCCCGCCCGCGTCTTTGACCGCGCCTTTTCTGAGCCGGTCAAACAGGCCATTGTCGATGCCCGCGCCAAGGCCGCCGAACTGGCGGGTCCGGATCTGACCGTCCGGTATGCGCCCTTGGATGTGAACGAATGGAATGATCAGCTGAATGTGCTTGAGAACCTGATCTTCGGCAAGCTGACCCCGACCAGTCGGCAAGATCTGGAACAAATCCGCGAAGAGGTCGTGCAGATCCTGATCCGCGAGATTGACGACGACGTGCTGTTCGAACTGATCGAAAAGCTGCCCACCGGCCTGCGTGGTGCAAACCTGTCGGCGCAAATCGCTGAACATATCAGCCTTGCGCAGGTTGTCGTGAAAAAGCCCGCTGTCGTTGTTCTGGATCGGGCCATGGCCAGTTTCCCAGATCCTGTGCGATTGGCCAGCTTTGCGTTGCTGCGTGAGATACTGCCGCAGGCCACGATCGTGCAACTGGAACCAACATTGCCTGAAAGTGGGCTTTATGACCACCAGCTGGAATTGCGCCAAGGCCGACTGGTACCCGTCGGCATGGACACCGAAGAGGCCCCCGACAGCATCGAGACGTCGGACCTGAACCAAAAGCTGGCGGCGCTGCGCAAGGCACCACTGTTTCGTGAACTCAGCCGCGCGCAGCTGCGTCTGCTGGCGTTTAGCGCACGATGGATAGATTATGCGCAGGGCAAGATCATCTTTCGCAAGGGTGATCTGCCGGATGGGGCCTATCTGATCTTCAGCGGCACGGTCGAACTGTTTGACGAAGACGAGGCAGGGACGAAAACCTTCAGCGTGACGCCGCCGTCGGGGACGCTGGTTGGCGAACTGGGTCTGATCCGCAACGATCCGCGACGGCTGACCATGCAGGCCCAGACCGATGTCACATTGCTGCGCATCGATGCCGAGGACTTCCTGAGCATTCTCGAATCTGATGCGCGCACTGCCTTTAAGTTGATTCAGCACCTGGTCAGCTACATCGGAGCGGGCAAATAGCCCGCTATCAGGCGACCAAAACACCTGCGCTATAGGCAGAAGCCCCTAAAATTGCTAGACTTTATGCGATTAAAGTCTGCCATTTTGAAAAGAGAATTTGCCATGAAAACCGGAATGACATCGTCGAGAACCCTTTTTCTGTCCTGCGCGATTGCCGTCCTTGCAGGGCCTGCGCTGACATCAGACCACCGCGACAGCCCCTTTACACAAGCCAACCCGCAAGCGGATATCGGCGACGTGTTCCTGTTTCAGGGGCCGGAAACCGGTGGACTGGTCATGGCAATGACGTTGAACCCACTGTCGGGAACAAAGGATGATGGAAGCCAGCCGTCGAACGAGATCAAGCTGTCGCCCGACTTGATCTATATCTTCAATTTCGATCAGGACGGCGATGCAAGGGCGGATGTGTCCTATAAGATCAAGGTGACAGACACGGGCAACGGCGGCCAGCAACAAGCGGTTGACTTGCGCAGGGCGATCGGTGCCGAAGCCGGCGATTCGCGATGGACAGGCACGGTGCATGGCACAGGGATGACCACGGCGCTCAACAGCGAATTGCAGGTCGTAAAAGGTAAAATGGACGAGCTTTTGTTCGTCGGGCCGCGCCGTGATCCGTTCTTTTTCGATTTTCTGACTGTGGATGCCCCGGTCGCCCTCGCGATCAAGGAAGCGCTTGCAGGCGGTGATCATCTACCCGCCGAAGGGTCGTCTGATCTGGCATTCGGAAGCACCGACATGACGCTGATCGTGCTTGAGGTGCCCGATCTGGGCAAGGATTCCGTCAACTTCTGGGTCACGGTCGCCAATGACAGTGGCCAGACGGTCGACCGAATGGGTCGTGCGGGGATTCAGGGCATCTATCTGGTGGACGCCCCGACTGGCTACAATGAAGAATACTACCTTCCCCGCAACAGCGCAAAATATCCAAGCGTCGGGGATCTGAACAACGCCTACAACGCCTCTGGCCCCGATCAGGACAGCGCGAATTACGGGGAACAGTTCGCCTACCGCTTTGACCAGCTTGAAGTGAGCCCGGCCAGGATTGCCG
>JBFGFW010000223.1:0-4775 GCA_041579395.1 Sulfitobacter sp. | reverse complement strand
GGGTCAAGGACCTGAAGCCGCGATTGCGGAGACATGTGAATATCTATCGCCACGATTATCGCGGGCGCATCTGGTTCATTCTGCAAGATTTGGCCACTGGGCGGTCGCACCGGTTTTCACCCGCCGCCTATCGCATGGTCGGCATGCTGGATGGCAAGCGCACCTTGGGCGACGTGTGGGATATCGCGAACGAACAGCTTGGCGAACGCGCACCCACCCAAGATGAGGCGATCCGGCTTTTGGGACAGTTGCACGCCGCGGATGCGCTGGTGGCGGATGTGTCGCCCGACAGCCGGGAACTGTTTCGGCGCCACCAGCGGCACAAGCGGATGGAGATCAAGCAAAAGATCTGGTCGCCGCTGGCCGTGCGCATCCCGATCTGGGACCCCGATCGTTTTCTGACCGCGACGCTGCCACTGGCGCGTCCCTTTCTAACGAAAACCTTTGCAGTAATTTGGCTTCTGGCTGTTTTGACAGCAGCGATCTTTGCCGTGATGAACATCGGCGCGTTGACATCCAACATCTCTGACCGGGTCCTGAACCCCGGAAACCTTGCGATTTTGTGGCTGGTCTATCCCATCGTCAAAGCCTTCCATGAACTTGGGCATGGCTATGCAGTCAAGAAATTTGGCGGCGAAGTCCATGAGATCGGCATCATGTTTCTGGTACTGATCCCGGTGCCCTATGTCGATGCGTCGGCGGCGTCGGCATTTCGGGACAAGCACAAGCGGATGTTGGTCGGCGGCATCGGCATCATGATCGAACTGCTACTGGCGTCGATCGCGCTGGCGGTCTGGTTGAACGCCGAACCGGGGGCGGTACACGCAATTGCGTTCAACGTGATGTTGATCGGTGGCATTTCGACACTGTTGTTCAATGGCAACCCGCTTTTGCGTTTTGACGGCTACTATGTGCTGGCCGATTGGATCGAAATACCGAACCTCAGCGGCAGGGCCAACAACTACCTGTCCTATCTCATTCAACGTTACGTTTATGGGATGCGCGAGGCCGATCAGGTCACGTCGCTGTGGTCAGAACGCATCTGGTTTGTGTGCTACGGCATCGCGGCGTTCATCTATCGCATGTTCATCATGTTCGCGATCATTGCCTATATCGCTGGCCGTTTCTTTATCATCGGTGTGGTGCTTGCCATCTGGGCCGCCACGACGCAGCTTTTGCTGCCTATCGGAAAAGGGATCAATTTCTTGTCTGGAAGTCCAAAGCTCCGCACCAATCGACCCCGCGCAATTCTGACAACCGTTGCCATTCTGGCCGCAATACTAGGGGGGCTGTTTCTGGTCCCGTTTCCGTCCTACAGCATTGTGGACGGTGTGATTTGGCCCAGTCAGCAGGCGCAGGTCAGGGCAGGGACCAACGGGTTCGTTACCGATGTCGTCACGTCCACGGACAAACCTGTGCGCACTGATGATCTGATGGTGAAAATGGATGACCCGTTCATGCGCGCACGTCTTGATTTGATTGACGCGCAACTGGCCGGTCTTGAGATCCAACGCAGTGCGCTGATCCGCACAGACCGCGTTCAATCCGCCTTGATCGCCGAAGAGATCGACGTGGTGTTGAATGACCGCGCCCGCCTGATCGAAGAAATTGCGGCGCTCGATATCCGTGCACCGCGCGCTGGCTTTGCGGTTATTCCCAATGCATCGGACTTGAAGGGCACCTTTATCGCGAAAGGCAGCGTCGTTGGCTATGTCGTGGCGCAGCGCGACACCCAGACTGTGCGCGTCGTCGTCAGCCAGAATAATGTCGATCTGGTACGCAATGACACGAACGCGGTCAGCGTCATCCCGGTCGAATGGAATCCCGAACCCCTGCGTGGCGTGATCCTGCGCGAAGTGCCGGGTGCTACGCAGCAACTGCCAACGCCTGCCTTGGGCACCGCCGGGGGCGGCAAGGTGCCGGTTGATCCGGGCGATCCCAGCGGTGTGAAAACACTTGGCCGCTTTTTCGAGTTCGAGATTTTGATGCAGTCGCCGTCGGAGGACATTTTGCTGGGCCGTCGGGTGCGTGTCCGGTTCGATCACGGCTATTCACCGTTGGGCGTGCAAAGCTATCGGTCGCTGCGGCAGCTGTTCCTTCGGCTTTATAATGTCTGAGCGGATGATCCTTCGGCCCGGCCTTCTGGCCGGGTTCTACCCCGAACGCAGCGACGAGCGGCTTAGCACGCCTGACCGGATTATGGCGGGTGCCTATGGCCGCATTCAGCAACTGATCGCGCGGCGTCCGGTGTCCAAGCGGGTTTTCCTGATGCGGGTCAGACGTGCGGCCCGCGTGCTTCAGACCCTCAGCAATCAAGAATTGACCAAAAAGCGCATTGCCCTGTCTGAGGATCTGCAGGTCAACGGGCTTGCCGGTCGCACCACCGCCGAAGCCTTTGCGCTTGTCCGCGAAGTGTCCGGGCGCGTTTTGGGGATGCGGCATTTTGATGTCCAACTGGTCGGCGGCCTTTTGATGCTGCAAGGCCAAATTGCGGAAATGGCCACGGGCGAAGGCAAGACGCTGACGGCCACGCTGACCGCCGCGGTTATGGCGCTGTCTGGTGTGCCAGTACATGTGGTGACAGTGAACGATTTTCTGGCCAGCCGTGACGCGGACTGGATGTCGCCGCTGTTCAAGTTTTTGGGGCTGAGCGTCGGTGTCATTCTGGAAGACATGGATGTCGATGCGCGGCGGGCGGCCTATGCCTGCGACATCACCTATTGCACGAACAAACAGCTGGCGTTCGACTATTTGAAAGACCGCCTGATCCTGGAAGCTGAAACGCGTCCCTTGCACATGGCGCTGGAAGGGTTGCTGCATGATCGTTCCCGGCGCGAACAGGTGATGTTGCGCGGCTTGTGCTTTGCGATCGTCGATGAGGCGGATTCAGTGCTGGTCGACGAAGCGCGCACCCCCCTGATCATCGCCCAAAAGGGCGATACCTCGGAAATGGAGAAGATCTATCGTCAGGCCATCAATACCGCGAGGGGTCTGCAGAACCCCCGCGATTTTTCGATGTCAGAGCGCGATTTTCGGATCGACCTTACCGATCTCGGCAAGGCCCAGTTGCGCCGCGCTACCCAGCAGTTGGGGGGCGTTTGGGCGACAGCGTCGCACCGCGAAGAACTGGGCAAACAGGCGCTTTCGGCGCTGTGGCTCTATAAACGCGACAAGCATTATCTGGTTCAGGACGAAAGCATCCAGATCGTGGATGAATACACCGGCCGGGTGATGGCGGACCGATCGTGGGAACGGGGTCTGCACCAGATGATCGAGGTGAAAGAAGGCGTCGACATATCGATGCGGCAGGAAACTCTGATCAGGATCAGCTATCAGAAATTCTTTCGCCGCTATATTCGCCTGTCCGGCATGACCGGAACGGCGCAGGAAGTCGCGGGTGAACTCAGCGCCGTCTACCGCTTGCGGACCCGGCGCGTGCCCACGAACCGCCGGTCCCGAAGATGGGATAAAGGCGAGTATTGCTATGCCACAACAGACCATAAATGGCAGGCGGTCCTGCGCGAAGTCATCCGTCGACACAAGAAAGGGCGTCCCATTCTGATCGGCACCCAGTCAGTCGAAGCGTCCGAGCACCTAAGCGGGATATTGACGAAACAAGGGTTGGCGCACCGCGTGCTGAACGCCCGCCAGAACGAAGCCGAAGCTGAAATCATCGCCCAAGCGGGTGAGGCCGGGCGCATCACCGTGGCCACCAACATGGCGGGCCGCGGCACCGATATTGCGCTGGACGATGCTGCGCGCGCATCGGGTGGCCTGCATGTGATCGCAACCGGGCGTCACGACGCTGCCCGAATTGACCGCCAGCTATACGGGCGCGCGGCCCGTCAAGGGGACCCCGGCAGCCATGTGACGTTTGTATCGTTGCAAGATGATCTGATGCGGGTTTTCTACGGTCGAAAGTTGCGTCTTCTGACCCACCTTTCAAATTGGGGCAGGGGCTGGGTTCCCGCATTGATCGCGCGGCCCTTGGTAAACCTGGCACAATGGGCCAGTGAAAAACGCAACAGTGGCATCCGAAAAAACCTGCTAAAGGCGGATGACAGCTTGGAAGAATTGCTGGCCTTTAGCGGGCGCGGTGAATGAAGGAGATATTGATGAGAAAATTCGCCCTACCCGTTGTCCTGGCATCTTGTCTTGGTGCTTCCTCCGCGATTGCGGCAGAGTTCGATTGCCTTATGGATCCCTCCTTGGTTGTCGAGATCGGCAGTGCAGAGGCGGGCATCATCGAAAGCGTATCCGTCCAACGCGGGGATCTGGTGACGACTGGCCAGCTGGTTGCAAAGCTTGAATCCGGTGCAGAACAGGTCGCTCTTGATTACGCGCGGGCCCGTGCCACCGACACCTCGCCGCTTGAAATCGCACAAAGCCGCATTGACTTACTGGCGAGCGAAGCGCAACGGGCCAAAGACCTGGGGGCCAAGAAACTTGTGCCTCAGGCCATCGTCGATTCAGCTGTCAGCCAACACCAGCAAGCTATTCTTGAACTCCGCCAGGCCGAATTTGAGAAACGGCTTGCTGCGTTGGATGAAACGCGCGTCGCAGCCCAGTTGGCCCGGCGCGAAATTCATGCCCCCGTTGATGGCATTGTGATTACACGGATGATTGGCCCCGGTGAATACGTCTTCGCCCAAGCCCCCATCATCCAGATCGCCCGCATCAATCCGTTGCACATCGAAGTCTTTTTGCCGACGGACCAATTTCCAAATGTGCGGATCGGTCAGATCGCCGACGTCAAACCCGCCGCGCCGATTGGG
>JBFGFW010000222.1:0-4782 GCA_041579395.1 Sulfitobacter sp. | reverse complement strand
CTTGGTGCCGTCGGTGCCCGGATGCTGGACCGCGACAAACAGGGTTTCACCGTCGCCGGTGAAATAGGGGCCGCAGATTTCACCCCCTACCGGGCCACGAAAGAACAGCTTGGACGTGCCGCGCGCCGCCCCTTCGGTTTCGAGCGCATAAAGCCCGTCTGACTTGCCGGTCTTGGGCCAGTTGCCGCCCTGATCCGTCGCCACCCACAGCCGCCCGTCAGCGTCGAAGGCGCAGTTGTCCGGGCTGCTGAACCAGCCATTTTCCGACGTGTCCGGGTTCCAGTGCGCGCCCACCTCGGCCAGAGCCGGATCACCGCATTTCACCAGGATCGACCATGTGCCAACGGTCGCTGCGTGGTTGCCGCCGCTTTCCTTGATCTCGATGATGTGGCCAAAACTGTTCTTGGCGCGCGGATTGGCGGCGTTGATCTGGTCGTCTTTGCGACGATTGTTGTTGGTCAGCATGATATAGGCGGTGCCGTCGCCGCGCGGTTGCGCGTCTTCGGGGCGGTCCATCGGCGTCGCGCCCAGCAGATCGGCGGCGATGCGGGTGTCGATCATCACGTCACCCTGATCATTGAACCCGTTTTCAGCCGTCAGTGGCCCGGTGCCGTGGACCAGCGGCATCCAGACCACCGTGCCATCCGCATCAAACCGCGCCACGTAGAGCGTGCCATCGCTCAGCAGGGTTGAATTGGCGACGCGGTCGTCTGACACCACCCCGCCCGAGACGTATTTATACTGGTAGTCAAAGCGGTTGTCGTCGCCCATGTAGATCACCAGTCGGCCATCGCTGCTGATCGTGGTTTCGGCCCCTTCGTGGCGGAACCGGCCAAGTGCTGTGTGTTTGACGGGGGTCGACGTGGGGTCCATCGGGTCCACCTCGACCACCCAGCCGAATTTATTGGGCGCGCGTGGCTCGTGGTCGATATTGAAGCGGTCATGCGTCTTGCCCCATGCGTACCACGCCCCCGGCACACCATAGCGCGCATATGACGCCGCTTCGGGGTGGGCGCTGTCCGGCACATAGCGACCGTCCGCATCCAGCGCATCGGACCAGAAATAACCGTTGAAGTTTTCCTCGGCCATCAGCCACGTGCCCCAAGGCGTCAGCCCCCCGGCGCAGTTGTTCAACGTACCGATGACGCGGGTGCCGGTGGGATCATCGCGGGTTCGCAGGCGCACATGCCCGGCGGCAGGGCCGTCCAGCATCATCTGGGTGTCCAGCGGCGAAATCCTACGGTTCAGCTTGCCGTCGCGGACGACTTGCCACTCGCCAGCCGTGTCCTTGGCGATCTCGACGATGGATCCGCCATGGGCGGCCATCTCAATGTCGATCAGTTCGGGCGTCATGCCCGCAAAGTCGGCGCTGTCCTGTCGGCCCAGACCGGGAAACATCATTTCTTCGTTGGTGTATTCGTGGTTCACGCACAGCAATCCGCGCGACCCGTCCGCGTTCAGCGGCACAAACCCCACATAGTCGTTGTTATAGCCGAACTGCTGCAGTTGCGCCGCTGCCGATTGGTGCATCACGTCAAAATCGGGCGCGTTCGGCAGGATCGGATCGCCCCACCGCACTAACACCCGTGCATCATAGCCGTCGGCCACGTGATGCGTGCCGTCGTTGCCCCACGTCAATTCCTCGAACACATAGCGGCTGTTGGGGGGCGTGGCGTTCGATTGCGTCGGTGCGACCAGTGCAGAGGTGCCGAAAAGCGTGGTGGTCGCCGTCACCCCCAAAAGGCCGCCCAAGACGCCGCGCCGCCCATACCGCGCGGCAATCACGTCGCCGATGGTGCGGTCCAGATGGGGATTTGTGGGAATGTCATCGAAAGCTTCAAAGGCTTCGGCCTTGTTGCCGATGGCGGGGTCCGTCAATATATCGCGGCGGGTCATGGCGGCTCCTGACATGCGGTGCGGTAACGGCCCCACCATGCCAGTGCGGTGTGGCGATGGTTGATTGGCCCGATAAAGAGTTTATGGCACTGCCCGCTTCTAATCCAGCCCGTCCAGCAGGCCCGGAATGTGGTCGCGGAATTTGAAGAACCCTTTTGTCGCAAGCGGCCAGGCGGCAGCGTCCAGAGGGGCACGCAAACGGATGAGGGGCGGCGTTCCAGACAATTGGTCGTAGCCATCCAGCACCGATTTCGTAGGCCCCACAGGCGCGTCGGTCGTGACAATCTGCGCCAGGTTTTCCCCTTCCGCCCACGCGGCAAGCGACTGCGCATCATGGATGTCCGCGCCAGCCGCGCCGATCATGTCAGTGTGGCGGTTCTGCGCATCAGCCAAGGCGCTGCGGCGGAACCTGAGCACTTGTGGGGCCATCTGCCACGGCGTCTGCCGGTCCGTGGCCAGCAGCACCGCGTGGCTGGCAATGTCTGGCACGGCGTCAAGGATATGCGCAGGTGATACGTTGTCTTCATGCAGGATCAACCCGGTGCGCAGACCCGACTGCACGCTGCCGGCCTTCCAAAGCGGGCAGGGATCCGGATGCGGCGGTGCAGGGATATCCGCTGCCGTTGACGCAAGATCAGGCACGTCGGAATATCGGCCATTGGTGAATGTCGCGATATTCTCGGCGGTGGCCAGATACGGCTTGCCGATCGTCTGCAGGCCCGCCACCCACTTCCAGCTCAGCGTGTTTGACGCGGGGCAGCCATCCAGCAGATGCCGCAAAAAGAAATCCGCGCCCAATTGCCACGGTAGCCGCAAGGTATGGATCCAGATTGACGCAAACCACATGCGGGCGTGGTTGTGCAGATAGCCATTGGATGCCAGTTCTGTCGCCCATGCGTCAAAAGGCGCGATGCCGGTTCGACCCTGACAGGCGTCCGCCCATCGGTGGCGCAGCCCGGATTGGGTTTGCACCTGATTGAAAAGGTGTTTTACTTCAGATAGATACGCATACCAAGCAGGGGGGCGCAGGGCCAGCCAACCTTGCCAATAGCTGCGCCAGAAAACCTCGGAGATGAACTTGTTTGCGTCGGTACGGCCGTGATGTCGCAGGACGGCGCGCAACACCTCGGGCTGCGACAATAGGCCGGTGCGCAGATAAGGTGACAGCATGGATACCGCGCCGGGATCCTGCTCAGGGCCGTAAAAATTACGCCCCTCGCCATAGTTTCGCCCTGCTTTTGGGGCAAAAGCCCGTAATCGTTCAAGGCCAGCGGCGCGCGTTGGTACAAAGGGCGTTGCATCATCAGTCATGCGTCGTCAGTTAGCCCGGCGGGGCACGGGATCAACACGATCGGCCACCCCCCCTTGAACCCCAAGTTGGGCGCGACTAATCTCTAGGTAACGGTTTCGGGGGTATGGTCCCTCGGACGGCAAAATCAGGCAGGCTTTATGAACGATCCCTATGATACCTATATGAACACGCTCGTCCCCATGGTGGTCGAACAGACCAGCCGGGGCGAACGCGCCTACGATATTTTCTCGCGCCTGCTGAAAGAGCGGATCATTTTCCTGTCAGGTCCGGTGCATGACGGGATGTCATCACTGATCGTGGCCCAGTTGCTGCACCTTGAGGCCGAGAACCCGTCCAAGGAAATATCCATGTATATCAATAGCCCAGGCGGCGTTGTTACATCGGGGCTGTCGATCTATGACACCATGCAGTACATCAAACCCAAGGTGTCGACGCTGGTGATCGGTCAGGCCGCATCGATGGGGTCGCTGCTGTTGCAGGCAGGCGAGCCGGGCATGCGTTTTTCTTTGCCGAACAGCCGTGTGATGGTTCACCAGCCCTCGGGCGGCTATCAGGGTCAGGCGACGGACATCATGATTCATGCGCAGGAAACGCAGAAACTCAAGACGCGCTTGAACGAAATCTATGTCAAGCATACCGGTCAATCGCTGGAAAAGGTCGAAGCTGCGCTTGAGCGGGACAACTTCATGTCCCCTCAAGAAGCGAAAGACTGGGGACTGATCGACGAGATTGTTGAAAATCGGGGCAAGATGGACGATCCGACCGCCGACAAGAAAGGCAAGTAAATAAGGCATGCGTGGCCCATGATTTTGCGATTGTGGACCACGCAGCGCTGGCCTAAGCTGGCCTTGAGCATCAAATAGAGTGCACCGTCGCAAGACGGGTACGATCAAATGACAGACCTGAAAGGGTTGAAATGGCTAATTCTTCCAGCGGCGACAGCAAAAACACACTTTATTGCAGCTTTTGTGGCAAAAGCCAGCACGAGGTGCGCAAGCTGATCGCAGGGCCGACCGTCTTCATCTGCGATGAATGTGTCGAACTGTGCATGGACATCATCCGCGAGGAAACCAAGGCCTCGGGGTTGAAATCAACCGATGGTGTGCCGACCCCGAAAGACATCTGCGATGTGCTGGATGATTACGTTATCGGGCAGGCGATGGCCAAGCGGGTGTTGTCGGTCGCGGTGCATAACCATTACAAGCGTTTGAACCACGCCCAGAAGGGCGGCGATATCGAACTGGCGAAATCCAACATCCTGCTGATCGGCCCCACCGGCTGCGGCAAGACGCTGCTGGCGCAGACGCTGGCCCGCATTCTGGATGTACCGTTTACCATGGCCGATGCGACCACCCTGACCGAAGCCGGTTATGTGGGCGAAGACGTTGAAAACATCATCCTCAAGCTGTTGCAATCGTCCGATTACAATGTCGAGCGGGCACAGCGGGGCATCGTTTATATAGATGAAGTCGATAATATCACACGGAAATCTGAAAATCCGTCGATCACCCGTGACGTGTCGGGCGAAGGCGTACAGCAGGCGCTGCTGAAACTGATGGAAGGCACGGTTGCAT
>JBFGFW010000221.1:0-4816 GCA_041579395.1 Sulfitobacter sp. | reverse complement strand
GATTTTCGTGATAGTCATTGTATCGAACATGCGTGAAGGTCCATCGTTGGTATTCGGGCATCGTATTGCAGGCGTATCTATTGCTTTCCCTCTGTCGGGGCAAGGTGTAGTTACCGCGACCAAACGCCCTTATCGGCTTGGCTTTGTCAAAGGATACTTAAAATGAGCCCGAAAAAAGCCCCCCGCATCGCTTTTCAGGGTGCCTTGGGTGCCTATAGCCACGAAGCGTGCCTGCAAGCGCGCCCTGACATGGTACCGGTGCCCTGCGTCACCTTCGAAGGGGTCATCCGAGCGGTGCGTGAAGGCCGGGCCGATCTGGCAATGCTGCCGGTGGAAAACACCACCTACGGCAGGGTCGCCGATATTCACCGCCTGCTGCCGGAAAGCGGGCTGCACATCATCGCAGAGGCATTCGTACGGGTGCGGATCAGCCTGATGGCCCAGCCGGGCGTCAAATTGGAAGATATCAAACATGTGCGTGCACATTTGGTGCTGATCCCGCAGGCGCGCAGCTGGCTAGACGCGCGTGGGATCACGTCGGAAGCGGCAGCGGACAGCGCGGGGGCCGCTGCTGAACTGGCCATTTCAGATGAACGCAACGTCGGCGTGCTGGCCAGCGAGGTCGCCGCCGATATTCACGGCCTTGATGTGCTGGCCCGCGATATCGAGGATCTGGACCACAACACCACCCGGTTCTTGTTGATGGCACCCGAACTGGACACCACACGCCGCGCCGAGGATATGCTGACCACCTTCGTTTTCGAAGTGCGCAACATCCCGGCAGCTTTGTACAAGGCGATGGGGGGGTTTGCGACCAACGGCGTGAACATGACCAAGCTTGAAAGCTATATGGTCGGTGGATCGTTCACCGCCACGCAGTTTTATTCGGATATCGAAGGGCATCCCGACGATCCTGCCGTCAAACGCGCCTTGGAAGAGCTGGGGTATTTCACCAATATGCTTGAGATTCTGGGCGTCTACCCCGCCCATCCGGGACGGCATGGGGCGTAACAGGTTCGCATACACGACCTAGCGGGTCTGCTGATAGCGTTCTTCCATCCCCTTGCCGTATTCACCGACCCGCAGCTTGTATTTCTTGTCAAGTGACGACTTGGCCAGCTTGAGCGATTGAACCAACAGACGCGCCGACAGGTTTTGCGGCTTGATTTCAAGCGTGACTAGAATGCGGGTGCGGCTGCGCGACAGCGCCATCAGCTCGAATACCATGTCGCCTGTCAGGCCGGTCGACGATGATTCCAGCCTCATTTCAGTGGGGCGCTCGAATTTGACCATGTTGATCACGACGTCGCGCCGCTTGCCACGCATGTCGAAGGCCGCCGCCCAGGTCATGCCGGTTCCCGGTTTGGTCAGCTTGTCGACACGCTGCACTTCAGCACCGCGCCGCATCGCTGCGCGCTCAAATTGATCAAATTCACACAACATCGCAAACACCGCATCTATCGGCGCTTCGATGTCTTCTTTCGTTGAAAATTTCATGATTGCGACTGCCCGTACTTATTTTTGCTTTTCAGAAGGTTTGCTTCAATTCAGCGTATCTGCAAGCCAGTTCTCTAGCAGAAAATGCGCGATCGCCCCTTTGCGTGCAGGCAGAATCTTTGGATGTTCCCCTGCAAATATGTTCATCATCTCTTCTTTGGTAACCCACAAAGCGTCTTCAATTTCTTTCGGATCAATCGTAATTTTCCGACTTGTTGCAACTCCGGCACAGCCAAACATTAGGGATGCGGGAAAAGGCCATGGCTGGCTCGCCAGATAGTTGACTTGGCCGACTTTGACGCCGGACTCTTCAAAGACTTCGCGGCGCACGGCGGCCTCGAGCGTTTCGCCCGGTTCGACAAAGCCCGCGAGCAGGGAATACATCCCCTGCGGCCAGCCCGGCGACCGTCCCATCAGTACGGAATTGCCATGCGTGATCAACATGATGACCACGGGATCGGTTCTGGGAAAATGCGACGCCCGACAGGCCGGACAATTGCGTTGCCAGCCGCCGTCGTTGATCACGGTTTCAAACCCGCAACGGGCGCAGAAACCATGGGTTTCGTGCCAAGACAGAATCGCTTTGCCCGTTGCTGCCAGTTCGGCGTCGCGCGGATCAAGCCATGTCATCACCCGGCGTAGTTCCACAAAGACCTGATCTTGAGTCAACAACGGGTGGTTCTGTTCGCTGGGGTCCAGAAAAGCCCCCAAATGCCGTGGGTCCAGATCGTCGGGCACCCACGCCGACAGGTCATAGCCAAAACGCCCGGCACCATCTTCGCGGCCCAGAAAAATTGGTGTTTCCGTGGCATCGGTAAGGGCCGGATGATCAAGAGGCACCCGTACCAAGGATGCGGGACGCGCCGGGTCAATCAGGATTTTGCCACGCCAGAACAGGATCGCGCGGGCTGACGGTTCTGCTTTGAGTGCCGCAATAGTATCCTTGTCACCACGCATCTCGCCTGCACGGTCCAGCGCGGACCCTCCGAATGTCACCGTCTCAGCATGTCTCATTTTCTTCCTCAAATTTGCCTCAATACCTGCCTATTTAGCTTCGCGAGCAATGCCAAGTGCATCCCGTCTGCAGATGACCCGTGATTTCCATCCGAAGTTGCATTTACTGTTGATGAATCGCGCAAGTATCTGGAAGTAACCATTATGAAGCGAAGATTTGGAAACCCATACAAACCTGTCGAGGATTTCGATTGGCCGACGTTCTGACCCAGACCCCCGCGACCACAGCAAGGTTGCGCATATTGGCGACCACGGATCTTCACATGAACATCACGGGGTTCGATTATGTGGCCGAACGCACGGGCTGTGGGGGGTCTTTGGCTGAACTAGCCACGCTGATCACCAAAGCGCGGGCGCAAGCCGGGGCCGGCTGCATTCTGGTGGATAATGGCGACTTCCTGCAGGGGACGCCGCTGGCTGATTGGCTTAGCATGCAGGCCGAGCCGACGGTGCATCCGCTGGCGGCGGCTTTCAATTTATTGTCCTATGATGCGATTGGGCTGGGCAATCACGATCTGGATTACGCCGGGCCTTATCTGGAAAGATTCATCGCGGCGACCGATGCGCCGGTGATTTCCACAAATCTTGCGCAAAGCGGTATCACCGGCGTGATACCCTTTGCCATCGTTCATCGCATGGTGGGACCCAAAGCGGATTCCCGACCAATCAGTATCGGCATCGTTTCTGCTTTGCCGCATGAAACGGCGCGATGGAACATAGCCGAGTTGCCACCCGGTGCCGTTATCGAAGATCCAACCGTGGCCTTGCGACGGACGGTCGCACAGTTGCGCCGGGACGGCGTTGATCTGGTTATCGCACTGGCGCATATGGGTTTGGGTCACGCGGGCGATCCCACCTGCAGCGGAGATGCCGGTGCGCTAGACGTTGCTTTGGTGCCGGGGATCGATGCCATTGTCGCCGGCCATACCCACCGCCGCCATCCAGATGCAAAGCAGGCCTTGGCTGGGATTTCGCCTGATGTGCCCGTGGTCATGCCCGGTTGGTCGGGGTCCGATCTGGGCATCATCGACCTCGAACTCGTTCAGGATAGTGGCGGTCAGTGGCATGTAACACTTCACCGCAGCCAGCTTTGGCCCGTCACATCCAGCATCGTCCGTGATCAGAGGATCACGCGTCTGGCAGCACCTGCGCATGCTCTTGCCCGTCAAACGCTGGCGGAACCCATCGCGGAAACCACGCAAACCCTGCACAGCTATTTCGCGCTGCTTCAACCGTCTGGCGCGATGGCCCTGACAGCACGCGCAAAGGCCATCGTGGTTAAGGATGCGCTGCAGGGATCAGCCGAACGCGACTTGCCAATCTTGTCCACTGCCACGGCCCGATCCGTTGGCGGCACGGGCGATCCTTTCAATTTTGTCGATATTCCCAAGGGGCCGATCCTGCGGCGTCAGCTGACCGGCTTGTCGCCCTTTACCAACCGCATCTGTGCGCTGGTTCTGACCGGCGGGCAACTGACGCAGTGGCTTGAAAGATCGGCATTGATATATGCGCGCCTGACACCCGGTGAGGATGCGCAGATGCTTTTGGATCCAGACGCCCCCACGTTCATTTTCGACGCCGTCTATGGCCTGGAGTACCAGATTGATCTGACGCAACCCACGGGCCAACGAATCTCGGGTTTGACCTATGCCGGTGGGCCCGTCACAGATGATCGTCGGTTTATACTAGCGACCAATCATTTCCGCGCCGCGGGCGGTGGCGGTTACGACCGGCTGAACCTGCCCGAACCGATCTTGCACAGCGACGTGACGTCGATGGCGGCGATTGAAAACGCCCTGCGCGACGCCGGGTTTGACCACTGGTCGAAGGCCGAACCGTGGAAATTGAAACGCCACGGAATCCGAGCGATCTTTGAGACCGGTCCGGCGTGCGACCGCTATCTTTCAGAAATCGAACAGTTTCAGCCCACCCTCGCAGGAAAAAACCATGGCGGATTTGAAAGGCTGCAGATCACCGTGTGAACCTTGCACTGCGCAAAACACTATACTATATGAAGGTCGAGAGGTTGGTGCGGGCAGGTGCCTCGCCAACCCGGTCAGATCCGGAAGGAAGCAGCCGTAACGAGCCCCACTTGGGTCGTTATCAGCCTCTCACCTCAGCGCCTTTCGCCATGCGGAATGCGCGCCCCTCCCCCGGCAGGATCGTCAAATAGACGGCGCGCGGGGGGGCCAGCGACCAACCCCAGATTTTGCCCAAGTACAATAAACACCCGCGTCAGGCGTGCACTATCCTGCAGTCGCACGACGTCGACATTGCATCTGGCCAAATTACCCATGGGTAACTT
>JBFGFW010000220.1:0-4829 GCA_041579395.1 Sulfitobacter sp. | reverse complement strand
TAGCTGGTGAAGGCATTGTCGCGCCCGCCGATCTTGGCGACCGTGGCTGAAAATTCACCCGACTCCATCTTGTCTGTGGCCTTGAACAAAAGATGCTCCAGAAAATGCGCCACACCGGATGACCCTTTGGGTTCATCCGCAGACCCTGCCCGGTACCACACCATTTGCTGAACCGATGGGGCGCGGTGGTCTTCGACAACGACGACCTCCATGCCATTGGTCAAGGTGAAATGCGTCACCGCTTCGTTGTCGCGGGCCAAGGCCCAACTGGCTGGCAGCACAAGCGAAAAGAGGGCCGCGAGGGCCGGTAATCTGATCATGGTCGGGTCCTTATGGCAGGGTCCTGTGACACCTACTTACGCCACTCGGCGCGGCGATCAAGGGACCTAACAGATTTGTAATGCCTGACGCGTCAATTCGCCGGGGGTGCAGACGGGGTGCGCGCACCGGCACGCCGCCAACGTTGTGCTTCGGCATCCGCGTCCAGCGATTGCTTGCGATACGCCTGATTGTAGCGGTCGGTCGGCACGATCCGGAATTGCGTGAAACGCGCCTTGCGCTTGCGGAACGCCGCGTCCGTTTCGGCCAGTTCCTGACGGATGCCCTGGGTCACGCCAAACCGACTGGCCTGCTGCACCAATGCACCGTCGCTGGCGGGGATCGGACCCTCTGCCGCCTGCGGGCGGCCGCCGAATGCGATGACACCTTCGGCCAGCGCGTCGCGGTCGGTCAGATTGGCCTGACCGGGCGTGGGCGGTGGCAACGTCGAATAGCTGGCCGGTTGCGCCAATGGCTTGACCGGCTGAATCATGAATTCATCAGGGCCTTTTGCCGAACTGCGGATATCACGAAGTCCTTGATTGGCGCATGCGCCAAGAACAAGCGGTATCAGGACAAGAGCGGCGACAAGGCGCATGACAGATCTCCTTTGGGTCTTGGCATCAGTATCGCAGGCACAGGGCAAATGTCACTGGCCTTTTTTCTGCGGGGTCTTGGCCGCATTTGTCTTGTCCGAGGTAAAGAAGATCAACCCGATCGCACCGGCAAAGATAAAGACATCGGCGATGTTGAACACAAATGGATTGTTGATCCCACAGCAAGACATATTCAAAAAATCAAGGACATAGCCATAAATCAACCGATCCACCACATTCGCGATGGCACCCCCGATCAGCAGGCCAGCGCTGATCTTGGCCAAGGTCCCCAACGTATGCCTGTGCGCCCAAACCAAGACGCCGCCGCAAATCACAAGGGCAAGGCCGATCAGGATCCAGCGGCTCGCGTCCGACCCGTCCCCGAACAGGCCGAAATTGATACCCGTGTTTTCGCCATAGCGCAGGTTCAGCAGCGGGGGGAACACGTCAATGCTGCGCACACGGCTCAGTTCCATCGTGTGGATCACGATGTACTTGCTAAGCTGATCGATAATGAAAGCCGCAAACCCGGCCCAGAAGATGATACCCATTGCACCTCGTCCAAAAATTAATGCCGGAAGTGGCGCATCCCGGTGAAGACCATTGCCAGCCCTGCGGCATCCGCAGCCGCAATCACCTCGTCATCGCGCATTGACCCGCCCGGTTGGATCAGCGCCGTAGCACCCGCCTGCGCCGCCGTGATCAGGCCATCCGCAAAGGGGAAAAACGCGTCAGACGCCACGACCGACCCTTGCGTCAGCGGTACAGCCAAACCCATGGCACCGGCCATGTCCTGCGCTTTGCTGGCCGCGATGCGCGTGCTGTCCACGCGGCTCATCTGGCCCGCGCCAACGCCGACGGTCGCACCGTCTTTCACATAGATGATTGCGTTGGATTTTACATGCTTTGCCACCGTCCACGCGAACATCATGTCCGCCAGTTCCTGTTCAGTGGGCTGGCGCTGGGTGACGACTTTCAGGTCGTCGCGGGTGATCCGGCCCACGTCCTTGTCCTGCACCAGAAAGCCGCCGGATACTTGCCGAAACGACAGCGCCGCGTGCGCCGGGCTGGCCAAGCCGGACGTTGTGAGCAAACGCAGATTTTTCTTCTTCGCAAACACCTCCATCGCGTCTGCCGTGGCACCGGGGGCGATAACGACTTCGGTGAAGATCGCGCTGATGGCTTCGGCGGTTTCGGCGTCCAGTTCTTGGTTCAGGGCAATGATGCCCCCGAAGGCCGAGGTGCGGTCGCAATCGAACGCCCGTGTATAGGCATCGAACATCGACGTGCCGCGCGCCACTCCGCAGGGGTTGGCATGCTTGATGATGGCGCAGGCCGGGCCGCTGGACGGATCAAACTCGCTGACCAGTTCGAATGCCGCATCCGTGTCGTTGATGTTGTTATAGGACAGCTCCTTGCCCTGATGCTGGGTGGCCGTCGCCACGCACGGGCGCTGTGATCCGTCGGTATAGAATGCCGCCGTCTGATGCGGGTTTTCACCATAGCGCAATGTCTGTGCCAGGGTCCCGCCCACGGTGCGACGGCGTGGCGTCCCGCCCACTTGGGCCGCCATCCATGTGCTGACCGCCGTGTCATAAAGCGCTGTGCGGGCATAGGCGGTTTGGGCCAATCGCTGCCGCAGCGCATAGCGGGTCTTGCCGCCATGGGTCTGCAATTCCGCAATCACCGTCGCGTAATCCTCGACATCGACGATAACGTTGACGAAGCCGTGGTTCTTCGCGGCAGATCGGATCATCGCCGGGCCACCGATATCGATGTTTTCAATCACCTCGTCGTAGGCCGCGCCTTTCGCGACGGTTTCCTCGAATGGATAAAGGTTCACCACCACCAGATCGATCGCGCCGATGCCGTGCTGCTCCATGGCTGCGACGTGTTCGTCGTTATCGCGCAGCGCCAGCAAACCCCCATGCACGACCGGATGCAGCGTTTTCACGCGGCCATCCATCATCTCGGGAAATCCTGTCACGTCGGACACGTCCTTGACCGTCAGACCCGCGTCGCGCAACGCTTTTGCCGTGCCCCCTGTGCTGAGCAATTCAACACCATGCGACGCCAATGCCTGCCCCAATTCTACCAGCCCGGTCTTGTCGGATACGGAAAGAAGTGCGCGTGAGACGGGGTAGAGATCGGGCATGAAACGGGGTCCTTTGGTCAGTCTTGGTCATCATAGGGATCGTCTTGCGACAGATCCCGCACGCCAATCGCAGTTTCCTGCGCCTTGGACAAGGACCACCTGACACGGGTCGCGTATGTTGTCGCCCGCCCGCTGAGCAAAATCTGCAGTGACGCCCGCGGCTTCAGCCGGTTGCGTTCCAGATAAACGCTTGGCTCCAAAGAAAGTTTATGCGTCCCGTCATGCCTGAACACCCAGATCTCGCCGCTTTTCAAAGCCATGGAAATTGCGGCACCCCCCAGATCAAGTGTCGCATCCACATCAGGGTGTAAATGAAGCCTGATGTCGAACGGGATGCCCTTCAGCTTCACTGAATCCATTCTGCGGTCAAACTGGCGCTTTTCCGATTCTTCCAGCGCCAGCAGCATGTCTTCGCCCGCAATTGCGCGGCCGTCATATGTCAGCTCAAGCGTGCGCGCGTGGGTCAGGCCAAACCCCGCGACATAGCCGTCGTGTGCGCCCTGAAACCGCATCCCGTCACTGACAGAACCGATTTCGACCGGCACGTAGGTGGGGCAAGCGATCAGCGCCTCGTTGCCTGTGTAGCGATCAGGTTCGGCCAACCGGGCGCTTGAATACCCGCCAAGCGACAGTCCGGAATGGGATGGCGTTGCGCGCCCCGCCCTGCGCCAGTCGGGACCGAATGACGCACCGGAACCGCAATTGACCACCAGCGGACGCCGGCCCGACGTCAGCTCAAACGCCAAGGTGGATGCGTGGGCGTTCACTGACGCTGCCCCGCCGGGGGGCGGGCTTGCGTCGATCACAACACTTGTCCGACCGGCTGACAGGCGCGCATAACCCATCGACAGCCCGTCGGGCTGTTTGGTGCGGACCTTGGCCGTGGACAGCGCATGGTCCAGCCACCCTTCGGCACCGCGCCCGCCCCCGTGAAAGCGCGCGAGCCCGCCATCGGTGTGGCGCAAGGTGCGCAGCGTGGGGGCGATGCGCTCTATCGCGGCCATATGGGCCTTGGGCGTGCCACGCCCTGCATCGCTCAATGCGGCGGCGGCCCATGTCAAAAGGGTGAATACCTGAAGCAATTCCTCGGGGTTGCGGGTAGGAAGCCCGCCTTCGTGATCAATCTGGGTGTCGCATTCGCGGGCCAGCGCCTTGATCGCCGGGTCGGCCAACGCTTCTTGCCCTTCAAGCGACAGCCCTGCGTAAATCAGCCCTGTCAGCGCTTCAAACCGGGGCAATCCCGGAGCCGCCGCATGCCAGCGCCGCGACAGAAAATCCGTCTGCTCGACCAGGGACCGGTAAAATACATCGCTTTTGTCCTGCGACGGGCCGCGTAGCACGAACAGGGCGTGATTGATCCAACGGATCAGGCGGCGCCCGGTCAGATCAGGCGTCCAGCCGATGCCGCGCCCTTTGCCGAACTGGTCAATCCACCCCCACAGCCACCGCTGCGCCGTTTCACGCGCCCGGATATCACCCACGGCCGCTAGATCGTCCATCCAGGCGAAGCCATGCAATTCACGTGCAAAATCCTGATCCGGAACATCGACGTCCCACAGGCTATCTGCGGCAGAGGCTTCAACCAGACTGCCCGCAAAAAGCAGATTTCCGGCAATAAGCTGACGGCCGCGCGCGAAAGATCCAATCGTGCGCGGCTCGGGGGATGACACGAATCCACGCGCCTGCGCACGCGTTCTGGTCGCGGCACGGGCATGCCAACGATTAAGAAAGCGCGACTTGCGCGCATGGAAACTGGAGCT
>JBFGFW010000219.1:0-4845 GCA_041579395.1 Sulfitobacter sp. | reverse complement strand
GCAACGCCCAGTTTGCGCGCGTCCAGCAGGGCAACGTAGTCGCGAATATAGCCTTCCTTTTCCAGCCGTTGAACGCGCCGGTGACAGGCCGAAGGCGACAGGTTCACCTTATCCGACAGGTCGGAATTCGACATCCGTCCCTGCCGCTGCAAGGCATTCAATATCCGGCGATCAATCTCATCAAGGTTCATCTGGTGCAATAATTCCGCGTCTAAAAGGATAATATTCGTAATATATTCCAAGATGATACCAAAAGGCGACCCATAATCCGTGCCAAATTGCGCTTTGGCGGGCGTATCTTGGTGCAAACAAACCTCAACAGGACGGAAAATATGAAAATCGGTTGCCCCAAAGAAATCAAGCCACAGGAATTTCGCGTCGGCCTTACGCCCAACGCCGCGCACGAGGCTGTGATGCACGGGCACGAAGTGATCGTCGAGGCGGGTGCAGGGATCGGCGCTGGTTTCGAAGATTCCGATTATGTCGACGCCGGTGCCACCATCATCGCCACCGCAAAAGAGATCTTTGCCATCGCAGACATGATCGTGAAGGTCAAAGAACCCCAAGCCGTCGAGCGCAAGATGCTGCGCAAGGATCAGATCCTGTTCACCTATCTGCATCTGGCCCCTGATCCTGACCAAACCAAGGATTTGCTCGCTTCGGGTGCGACATGCATCGCGTATGAGACCGTGACCGACCGCAACGGCGGCCTGCCGCTTTTGGCACCGATGTCCGAAGTGGCTGGACGTCTGGCCCCGCAGGTCGGCGCTTGGACCCTGCAAAAGGCCAATGGCGGCCGCGGCGTCCTGATGGGCGGTGTCCCCGGTGTGGGTCCGGCCCGCGTCGTTGTAATCGGCGGCGGTGTCGTCGGCACCCAAGCGGCGCGCATCGCTGCGGGGATGGGCGCGGATGTGACCGTGCTTGATCGGTCGCTGCCCCGCCTGCGCTATCTCGATGACGTATATGGCGGCGTGTTCAAGACGTCCTATGCGTCGACGGGCAACACCATGGACCTCGCGCGCGAGGCCGACATGATCATCGGTGCCGTGCTAATCCCCGGTGCAGCAGCCCCCAAGCTGATCAGCCGCGCGCAACTGGCAGAGTTGAAGCACGGTGCGGTTCTGGTGGATGTGGCGATTGATCAGGGCGGTTGCTTTGAGACATCCAAAGCCACCACACATCAGGATCCGATTTATGAGGTGGACGGAATCATGCATTACTGCGTCGCCAACATGCCCGGTGCCGTTGCGCGCACGTCAACCATCGCGCTTGGCAATGCCACGATGCCGTTCATGCTGTCGCTGGCCGACAAGGGCTGGAAAAAGGCCTGTGCCGATGACCCGCACCTCAAGGCGGGTCTGAATGTCCATGCCGGTCAACTGACCTATGCGGCCGTCGCGGAAGCCTTGGGGATGGACAGCATCACCGCCGACCAAGCCATCGCAGGCTGAGTTCGACCCATTTGATGTAAAAAAGGCCCGCAGAGATCTGCGGGCCTTTTTCGTTATTGAACCGTTGGCGGCTTACTTCTTGGCAAGCTCGTCACGGATTTGCAGCAGAACGTCCAATTCGCTTGGCCCGGTCTTGACTTCGGGGGCGATATCATCGGGCTTTTCGGCCGCCGATTTCAGACGATTCACAAACTTGACCAGCATGAACACGACGAATGCGATGATCAGGAAGTTGATGCAGGCGGTGATGAACGCGCCATAGGCAAAGACCGCAGCACCTGCGTCGCGCGCGACATCCAGGCCAGCACCGGCAGGCACATTACCGGACAGCACGACATACATGCTGGTGAAATCGACACCGCCCAAAATCAGACCGATGATCGGGTTGATCAGGTCGCTGACCAATGAACTGACGATTGCGGTAAAGGCGGCACCGATGATGATACCCACGGCCAAATCCATGACATTGCCCTTGGCAATGAAATCCTTGAATTCCTGAAGCATAATTGTCCCTCGTTTTTTTTGTTTCCACGGCGCTTTGTTAAAACCAACGCCATGCCGCAAACCCGTTAGCACAGTTTTTAAATTCCCCTGAATATTATTTTCAACACGCTGCAATCCCAGTTTGACCTGGTAAATCACTGCGCTTCTCGATCGCCGATCGAATAAACCGCGTTCAGGCCTGCATGCCCCGCATCCCGCCCGCGATCTTTTCAGCGATCATGATGGTGGGCGCGTTGGTGTTGCCCCCCAGCAGGCGCGGCATGATCGACGCATCAACCACCCGCAGCCCTTCGACACCGCGCACCCGCCCTTGGGTATCGACCACCGCCAGATCATCGTCGCCCATGCGGCACGTACCCACCGGGTGATAGATGGTGTCGGCACGGGCGCGGATGTCAGCCTCAAGTGCGTGGTCCGACCCGTCATGGTCATACAGCTTCTTGCCGCGCCACGGGTCCAGCGGCGGCGCGTCCATGATGCTTTCCATCCTCCGCGCGCCCTTTTTCAGCAGCTCCAGATCGCGCCCGTCGCTCAGGTACTGCGGATCAATGCGCGGTGGCGTCACGGGGTCTGCGTTCACCAGCCCAACGGTGCCGCGGCTGTGCGGGCGCAGCACGCAGACATGGCAGGAAAACCCGTGGCTGATGTGGATTTTGCGCATGTGATCATCCACGATGCCCACCACGAAATGCAGCTGCAGATCGGGCCGGTCAATGCCGGGCGTTGACCGCATGAACGCACCACTTTCGCTGAACGGGGTCGCAAACATGCCGGTCCCGTCACGCCGCCACTGCAGCCCCGCCTTGGCCAATTGCGCTAATCCGCGCGGGCCCAGACCAATGACATCGGTGCGCTTTGATTTATAGCTGATGACGTAATCCAGATGATCCTGCAGGTTCTGGCCCACACCGGGCAGGTCGTGCTGACAGTCGATGCCATGAGCGGCCAGTTCATCGCGCGGCCCGATGCCCGACAGCATCAGCAATTGCGGCGACCCAAAGGCCCCGCCAGACAGGATCACCTCGCGGCGCGCTTTGATGTGTTCAATTTCGCCCGCACGGTAGATTTCCAGCCCGGTGGCACGCCCGTCTTCCAGCAGCACATGCCGCACCCGACCGCGCGTCAAGATCGTCAGGTTCGGGCGCGCCTGCACCTTGGCGGGCAGATACGCGGCTGCGGCAGAGCACCTTTCCCCGCGCTGCGCACCGTCGTGGAATTGCGTGACCTGATACAGGCCCGCCCCTTCCTGCAACGGGCCGTTGAAATCACTGTTTTCGCGGATCTGTTGTTGGCCAGCCGCGTCGATAAAGGCCTGCGAAATGCTGCGCGGTTCTGATTGGTCGGCAACCTGTAGCGGCCCATCCGCCCCATGCAGCGCATCGCCGCCCCGCATGTTGTTTTCCGCGCGCTTGAACCACGGCAGCACGCTGTCCCAATCCCAGCCGTCACACCCCAGATCGGCCCATTCGTCATAATCCTTGGCGTGGCCCCGCACGTAGAGCATGGCATTGATCGCGCTGGATCCTCCCAAGGCTTTCCCACGCGGCTGATAGCCTTGTCTGTTGTTCAGTTCAGCCTGCGGAACGGTCTTGAACGCCCAGTTGTTGATCTTGGGCCTGCCAGATATCATGGCGGCCACCAACGCGGGCGCGCGCACTATGATGCCATCGCCGCTGCCGCCCGCTTCGATCAGGCAGACCGATACGTTCGGGTCTTCGGACAGCCGCGACACCATCACGCATCCAGCCGATCCACCCCCCGCGATAACGAAGTCAAATTCCATGGCAATCCCCCCGACGAAAAGCCTAGTCAGGAAAGATCATTTAATCAATCGGTTGAAGGCAACGTCCCAGTCAAGACATAGCGCAGAATCTGCACGACCTGCGCGGGGTTCTGTGCGACGGCCAATGCAGCCGCATCCACTTCTTTCAGGGCATGGGCATGATCCGGGCCATGCAGGATCACCAGCGATTTGCCCAGTGCCGCCGCATAGCCTGCGTCAAAAGCGGCATTCCATTGTTTGTACTCATCGCCAAAACGCACGACGACAACATCCGATTCCGCGATCCCCTTGCGCGTGCGGATCGCATTCAGTTGCGCGCCCTTGCGGTCATGCCAGGATTTGTCCGCCTCGGTCCCCAGTATCACCACGCCGCAATCGTCGCTGGCACTGTGGTCGGTGACCGGACCGTAAAAGCTGACATCGAGATCGCTGGCCCCCTCAATGATCTGCTCACGCCAATCGGTGTGAATCTCGCCGGAAAGATAAACGTTCAGTCCCATTTCATATCTCCTGATCAATGACACTTAGCCGCGCAATACCCCGTTCGTGGCCTTGGTGACCTTTTCGATGACCTTGGCACCGACTGCCTCGATATCCGCGTCTTTCAGCGTCTTGTCCATCGGTTGCATCCGCACGGTGAGGGCAAGGGATTTCTTGCCGTCCCCCAAGGTGCCCCCGATAAATTCATCAAAGACGCGCACATCTTCGATAAGCACCTTGTCGGCACCCATCGCGGCATTGACCAGTGTCATTGCATCCACGTCTGCATCGACCACAAAGGCGAAATCACGCTCCACCGCCTGCAATGGGCTGGTCTTCAATGCGGGCCGTGTCGATCCGGCCTTGCGTGGCAGCGGCACTTCGGCGGGCCAGATGGAAAAGCCCATCACCGGCCCTTTGACATCCATCGCGGCCAAGACGCGCGGGTGAATTTCGCCAAAGACGCCAAGCACTTTTTTCGGGCCAAGGCAGATCTGCCCGTGACGCCCGGGGTGGAACCAGTCAGCGCCATTGCGGTTGATCTGCACCTTGGCGGGGGCACCGATGGCAGACAAGACCGCCTCGATATCCGCCTTGACGTCGAACACATCGACCGGACGGGATGCG
>JBFGFW010000218.1:0-4862 GCA_041579395.1 Sulfitobacter sp. | reverse complement strand
TGCCAGTCGTCACGTGGTATCTGTTTTCGATCATCGACGCCTTGGTTGGTTTGAACAAGGAAAACGCGGATACGGATGCGACGGACGGCGATCTGTTCTGGTACCGCATCATCACTCTTGCGTGGTTGCCAGCCCAGTTTCTGACCGTGTTCGGGCTGATTTGGTATGTTCCACAAGCCGCGCATCTTGGCGGCTGGGAAAAATTCTTTGTCTTCTTCGGTGTGGGCGTCATGACCGGCACTGTAGGGATCAACTATTCCCACGAATTGATGCACCAGAAAGGCAAGCTTGAGCGTCTTTGGGCCGATCTCCTTTTGGCGATGGTGCTATATTCGCATTTCCGGTCGGAACACATGCTGGTGCATCACCGCTATGTTGCCACCCCCCGTGACCCCGTCACGGCACGCTATAACGAAGGGTTTCATCGTTTTTATCCGCGCGTGCTGCGCCAATCGCTGAAATCCAGCTGGCGCGCTGAAAAGGCGATGCTGGCGCGCAAAGACAGGCCGTGGTCAGACCTAAGCAACCCGTTTTTCAAATACTGGGCGCTACAATCTGGTTTTCTGGTGTTGGCGTTGATCGTCGGCGGCTGGTTGGGGCTTGGCCTGTTCTTAGTGCAGGCGGGCACCGCGATCTGGCAGCTTGAACTGGTCAACTATATTGAACACTACGGGCTGACCCGGAAACATCTGGGTGACGGGAAATACGAACATGTGCAGCCCCGCCATTCATGGAACGCCGCGCACCGCGCATCGAACTGGTTGTTGATCAACTTGCAGCGCCATTCGGATCACCATTACAAGCCCGACCGTCGCTTTCCCGTGCTGCAGACCTACGGCAGTGCAGAGGCACCGCAGCTGCCCTATGGTTATCCGGTGATGACCGTCATGGCGATGATGCCTTGGGTCTGGCGGCGTGTGATGAACCCACGCGTGCGCAAATGGCGCGACATGTATTATCCCGAAATCACCGATTGGGCAGTCTATAACAAAGGGACCACGCCCTATCCGCGGTAGCCGTGCATTCACGGCGAACATCCCCAGTCGTTCGAATATTGACCCCCATCGGGGGCAAATATCTTTCCGTACCGCACATTTAACCGCACCATGTGATTGACTGTCAGCAAGACCCAAAACGGAAAAAGACCCCGCTCTGAAAGCGGGGCCAAGGTAAGTGCCCTGTATGGCGCACCTTCATGAGGAAGGGCGCGGGCACCGGCGGTGTTCGTGAAATTGGGGGGAAAGGCGGCGGCCTAGTTGGCCATCTCCGCCCTGATTTGCTGGCGCAATATGTCGATCGGCACACGCTTGCCGTCTTTCTTGTAGCACCAATAGGTCCATCCGTTGCAGCTTGGGGCCTTTTCATACGCCGCGCCGACCTGATGGATCGATCCTTTGACCTCGTTGCCGATCAGCGTACCATCTGCCCGGACCTTTGCGGTGAAGCGCCCGTTCAGCGAATACAGCTCTTCTCCCGGACGCAGCATGCCGCGCTCGACCAACTGGCCAAAGGGAACACGCGGCTCTGCGCGCTTGGATGAGGTGGTCTGCAATGCTTCCTTGTCGAATTTGCGCACCGCATTGATGCGCTTTTCGGCGACCTTGCGGTAAGCTTCTTCGCGCTCGATCCCGATGAAATCGCGGCCCAGCATCTTGGCCACGGCCCCGGTCGTGCCGGTACCAAAGAACGGGTCAAGCACCACGTCGCCCGGCTTGGTCGATCCGACCAGAATCCGGTGCAGCAGGCTTTCTGGTTTTTGCGTCGGATGGGCTTTGTCGCCCGCGTCATCCTTCAGCCGCTCGTGGCCGGTACAGATCGGCAAAACCCAGTCGCTGCGCATCTGAATGCCTTCGTTCAGCGCCTTCAGCGCCTCATAGTTGAAGGTGTACTTGGAATTTTCATCCTTTCCGGCCCAGATCATCGTCTCATGTGCATTGGTAAAACGCTTGCCGCGAAAGTTCGGCATCGGGTTTGACTTGCGCCAGACCACATCGTTCAGGATCCAGAACCCCTGATCCTGAAGCGCCGCACCGACCCGGAAGATATTGTGATAGCTTCCAATCACCCAGATCGCACCATTGGGTTTCAGCAACCGGCGGGCCGCTTTCAGCCATGCGCGGGTGAACTTGTCGTAAACGGCAAAACTCGAAAACTGGTCCCATGCGTCATCGACCGCATCCACCTTGGAATTGTCCGGCCGGTGAAGATCACCGCGCAATTGCAGATTATAGGGCGGATCCGCAAAGATCAGATCAACCGACCCTTCCGGCAGCGCATTCATCGCTTCGATACAATCGCCAGCAATGATCGTGTTCAGGGGAAGTGCATCAGCACCCTGTGTCATCGTCTTCATAATGTCTGCCTCTGTCCCGGCACATTGTGTGCTCTTGGTTAAGAACGAGGATGCCCTGATTGACGAATCGCGGTCAAATTCTTTTTTGAATCAACTAGTTAGTTATTTTTCTTGATACAAGATGTTGTGTACTGGTTTGAACAAACGTCTATGGTGTGGGGTCACCCCAAGATTTTGCAGCGCCTCTATGTGGCTTTTTGACCCGTATCCCATGTTGGTTTCCCAACCATAGCCCGGGTGCTGTTGCGCAAGGGACAACATGACACAATCCCGACATATTTTGGCCATAATTGAGGCCGCTGAAATCGACTGCGACAGGGTATCGCCCTTGATCACGGTCTGCGCTTTGATCGTCAGATCGCGCGGCACCATATTCCCATCGATCAGCGCAAAATCCGCCGCCATCTTCAGGCCGTCCAGCGCCCGCACCATCGCCAAATGGCTGGCGCGCAGAATATTGAACTCCTCGATCTCTTCGACGGTGGCATGCGCAATACTAACGTCGGCGACCGCCAGTATTTCGGCATACAGCTTCTCCCGCGCGCGCTTTGTCAGCTTTTTGGAGTCGTTCAACCCGTGCGGAATCCTTGCCGGATCCAAAACCACGGCTGCGGCCGTAACAGGCCCCGCCAGCGGCCCCCGCCCCACTTCATCCACACCGGCAACCCGCGCAAACCCGCGTTCATAAGCTGCCCGTTCAAATTCGAAATCTGGTCCCATGTCTCTCAGAACCCCAGCCGCGCACAATACTCAACCCCCAGGCTTCTCTGGCTCTTAAATATCCTCGCCGAAGGCTGTCCAAATTCCATGGGATTTGGACAAAAAAGAAGGGAGAGATGCCCGAACATCTCTCCCTTCCGGCCCGACAGCGCTGCTGCGCCGCCCGGTTTTCGACACGCGGAAATTAACCGCGCGCCAAACTGTATCCCGCGCCACGAAGGCATCGGGCGTCATAGCCATACCGCATCCCACGATGGGTCCGGATCTGCTGCGCGCATTGTTGCGGCAGACGATTGGCATAACGATAATTTCTTTCCAGACAGCGGCTGCCAAACATCAGCACCGACCCTCGGCGCGTGTCATAGCTTTTGAAACACTGCTGCGGCAGCAACTTGTCATCAGCGCGCCGATGGTTGCGCTTGTGCTTGCGTCCGTGGTCGTCGTTTCGTCCATAGCCACGCGGCAGGGGGCGCGGCTCTACCCGGTGGCGGCTGTCCACCCGAGGTGCCGCACGCGGCGCGCGGTACACCGGCGCGGGATCGATCCGATGGCGTGTGACAACCCGGTTTCTCTCGTCGTCGCGCTTGTTCTTGTCATGGATGATCTTGCCGATGATCGCGACACCTAACACACCGGCGGCGATGCGGGCGAAATCGCGTTCACGTTCTCCGGCTGCCACTTGGGTGGCACTTACAGCAGTAATGGCGATCGACGCTGCGGTAATCGCGGCAATAAATCTGCGGTACATGGGTCTGATCCTTTCCTGTTGAGCGCACGGGACAGAACCCATGCGAGCCATCGACATTGCGGCTCTGTCCTCCAAATGGGGCAACCTCGTCCAGACAGGCAATAACAGCCCCCTGTTATCGGATAACAACATCGCCCCCATCCGGTGGATATTGAATATCCGAAAGGATCGGGGCAGTGTCTGCGCATGAAAAACAACATCCTCACCCTTGTCACTGTTGCCGCTCTCGGATTTGCGGCGCTTCCCGCGCAAGCGGCGGGGTGCTATGCCGATTACAAGGCCAAACAGGAAAACCCGTTGCGCCTGCATTACGGCGTGGCGCAAATTTCAGGCACCTGCGATCGCGCCTCGGCACAGTCAGAACTGACGCAGCGCCTCGCCGCAAATGGCTGGACGCTATTGACTGTCGTTTCGGTTTTCGGCGAAGACGGGCTGAACAAAAGGAGAGACAGTGCAGGACCAAACTTCCTCCGCTTCTGACATGCGCCGCACCGGCGGGCGTTTCGTGGGTGGCGGCATTGCAGCGGTTGTGGCGATCCTGTTGATCGGTGCGGGCGTGTTGCTGTGGGCCCTGCCCGACGCGAACGGTTTTAACGCCCAGGTCGAACGCATCTTCATCGAAAACGACGATCTGACCACCCAGGCCGAGGTCAAGTTGCTGGAAATCCTTGCCCAGTCCGGGACCGCCTTTTCCGAAACCCTGTCCAGCTACCGAATCGTAATCATCGTCCTGCTGGTCTTTGCCACGGCGATGCTGGTCGCGGCACTGGTGTTCCTGATCATGCTGGTCGGTTTCAACCGCCGCATGGCCCAGATCGAACGCGTCGGCATTCAGGTCAATTCCCTGTTGATCAGTCGCGAGGAAAATACCGTCTACCTGAACAACCTGGGCTTCAAACTGACCGCCGCAGCGATGGAAACCATGTCCGTCCTCGCCGAAGCGCGCATGGACGATGACGTCCTGTCCGGGTCCGAAATCGAAGGGGTCATTTCGGGCCGCAACGCCTCCGATTGCGATGAAGCCGCCGGTGCCACCCGCAT
>JBFGFW010000217.1:0-4895 GCA_041579395.1 Sulfitobacter sp. | reverse complement strand
GCGTGCGCGTAACAATCGCGCCACCTTCACCTGCAAAGGGAGACTTTATATGAATATCGGCAAAAATCTAAGGTTGCTTGCTCTGTCTGCTGCAATTGGCCTTGGTATGATCGCACAAGGCACTACCGCTAAAGCCGCTGGAACAGAGACGCTTTTGGTTGCAGGGGGCTGCTTTTGGTGCGTCGAATCCGACTTTGAAAGCGTCAAAGGCGTGAGGGAAGTAGTGTCAGGGTTCGCTGGCGGAAAGGTCAAGAACCCGACCTACAAACAGGTCGTTGCCGGTGGCACAGGCCACTACGAAGTGGCGCAAATCCAATTTGATCCCGCTGTTGTCAGCGTCGACCAATTGCTGGCGCTGTTCTTCCGGTCCGTCGATCCGACCGATGCAGGTGGCCAGTTCTGCGACCGGGGCGACAGCTATCGGACTGCAATCTTTGCCGACGGCGCTGCTCAGAAAGCCGCGGCAGAAAGGGCCAAGGCAGACGCGCAGGCGGCATTGGGCAAGGCAATTGTGACCCCAATACTTGGCAAAATGGCCTTTTACCCCGCTGACGCCTATCACCAGAATTATTATAAAAGCGACGAGCGTCTGGCGATCACCAGCGTCGGCTTGGGCATCAAGAAATCGGAGGCCTACAAGCGTTATCGCAAAGGCTGTGGCCGCGATAAGCGGGTCAAGCAACTTTGGGGCAGCGCCGCCGCATTCGTACACTAGGCCTCATCGTCAAAACCGTAATCCTGGATGTCCTTTAAATCCGGGATTACGTCGGCTGTCCCTTGCCGCGCAACCATCAAGGCGGCCGCTTGAAGGGCAAGGGTAATACCATCTGACATGCTGAGCCGTCGATCCAACGCGGCGACCAGATAGCCGGTGAACGTGTCGCCCGCACCTGTTGTGTCAACGACATCGACCGGGTAAGCGGAAAAGGTTTTTGTCTTTTTCCATTTGTTAGAGACCCATTTGCATCCCTTGGCACCTAGTGTGACGACGATGTCGTCTACCGGCAAGTCGGCCAGTTTCTTACCCAAAGATCGTTGCAGTTCCTCCGCCTCGCCTTGGTTCAGGACCAGCAGATCGACATACGGGATAACCTGAGCTACCACGTCAGCGTCAAACGGTGCCGCGGCATAGACCACGCGCATGCCAAGGGTTTGGGCGGTAGGTGCCGCAAAATCCTGGCCGCTCGTCTCATTTTGCATCAGCAGATAATCACCCGGCGATGCCTCGGCCAATGCAGCGCCAATCATCTGGTCGGTAACCCTGCGATTTGCCCCGGTGAACAGGACGATGGCATTTTCACCATCATCCGCCACGCAGATGTTTGCATGCCCTGTGGGCGTGTCAATGATGCTGATATGCTGGGTATCCACACCAAACTCCAGCAACCGGTCTATCGCCCACTTGCCATCTGGCCCAACCGCACCGATGTGCATCACGCGCGCGCCGGCACGGGCGGCAGCAACCGACATATTCGCGCCTTTGCCGCCCAGACCCTGACGGTAATCATGCGCGGCAATGGTTTCGCCCGGCGCTGGCAAATGCCGCAGATAATAGAGGTTATCCGCGTTGATAGAGCCTACGTTCCAGATCATTCCCCCACCTTGCACGCGGCCAAAATGGCCATGTTCAAAATGTCGTTTGCGGTCGACGTTGTCGAACAGACCTGAATTGACTTATCCAACCCCGTGAGGATCGGACCGATGATCGTGGCCCCCGCCATTTCCTGCATCAGCTTTACCGAAATGCTGGCCGAATGGCGCGCTGGCACGACCAGAATATTCGCCGGACCAGTGAGCCGCGAGAACGGGTAATTCTTTTGGCTCTCAACATTCAGGGCGACATCGACGGTCATTTCACCTTCATATTCGAAATTCACGCCGCGCTCGTCCAGCACCATCGGCGCGCGCTGCATCTTTTCGGCGCGCTCGGACACGGGGTATCCGAAGGTCGAAAAGCTGACGAACGCGACCCGAGGCTCCAGCCCCAGATGTCGGGCAACCTTGGCACCTCTCTCGGCGATATTGGCAAGGGCCACCTCATCCGGCCATTCATGCACCAGCGTATCCCCGATGAAGACGATCCGCCCCTTGTGCAAAACTGCCGTAATGCCGACCGCACCTTGTTCGGCGTTGGCGTCGAAAACATAGTTGATGTGTTCAAGCACATGCGCGGATTTGCGCGTTGCCCCCGTGACCAGACCGTCGCCGTGCCCGTGCGCCAGCATCAGGGACGCAAACACGTGACGGTCGCGCGCCGCAAGGCGGTGGATGTCCTTGTGATCGAACCCTTTGCGCTGCAGCCGTTCGTATAGAAAGGATTTATAGGCCTCTAAATGAGTGGAATTGGCTGCATTTACGACCTCAAGCTCGCGATGGGCACCGTCCAGACCGGCAGCGGTCAGCTTGGCTTTGACGTCGTCGCTGCGCCCGACGACCAGCGCTTTTCCAAGACCGGCCCGCTGATACATCACCGCCGCCCGCAGCACTTTGGGGTCATCCCCTTCGGCAAAGATCATCCGCGCCTGGTTGGCCCGCGCCCGCGCATTGATGCCGCGCAGGATATTTGCCGTCGGATCCATCCGCGATTTCAGGCTTTGTTCGTAGGCGTCCATGTCGATGATCGGACGGCGCGCGGCACCTGTGTCCATCCCGGCACGCGCCACGGCAGGCGGAATTCGGTGGATCAGGCGCGGATCAAAGGGTGTGGGGATGATATAGTCGCGCCCGAAACTCAGGTTCTTGCCATAGGCCAAGGCAACCTCGTCGGGGACATCTTCGCGCGCAAGATTGGCCAGCGCGTGGGCGCAGGCGATCTTCATCTCGTCATTGATGGCACGGGCATGAATGTCCAGCGCACCGCGAAACAGGTAGGGGAAGCCCAACACGTTGTTCACCTGATTGGGGTAATCACTGCGCCCGGTGGCAACGATGGCGTCGGCGCGCACCTCATGCGCTTCTTCCGGCGTGATTTCAGGGTCCGGGTTTGCCATGGCGAATATAACGGGGTTTTCCGCCATGCTGGCGACCATCGCCGGGGTCACAGCCCCTTTTACAGAGACGCCCAGGAACACGTCGGCACCTTTCATGGCGTCTTCCAAACTACGCAGTTCGGTCGTTGCGGCGTGGGCCGATTTCCACTGGTTCATACCCTCGGTACGACCTTGATAAATCACCCCTTTGGTATCGCACATGATGCAATTGTTGTGCCGGGCCCCCATCGCCTTGAGCAGTTCAAGACAGGCAATGCCTGCAGCGCCTGCACCGTTCAGCACAATCCGCACGTCTTCGATCTTTTTATCCGAGATCCTGAGCGCGTTCAGCAAACCAGCGGCACAAATAACCGCCGTACCATGCTGATCATCATGGAAGACGGGGATATCCATTTCTTCCTTGAGCCGCTGTTCGATGATGAAACACTCTGGTGCCTTGATGTCCTCCAGATTTATCCCGCCAAACGTCGGCCCCATCAGTTTGACCGCGTTGATGAACGCCTCTGGGTCTTCTGTGTCCAGTTCGATGTCGATCGAATTCACGTCGGCAAAGCGCTTGAACAAGACCGCCTTGCCTTCCATCACCGGCTTGGACGCAAGCGCGCCCAGATTGCCCAGCCCCAAAACCGCCGTCCCGTTCGAGATGACGGCGACCAAATTGCCCTTGTTGGTATAATCATAAGCCAGCTCAGGGTTTTGAGCGATGGCTTCGCACGGTACCGCCACACCCGGCGAATAGGCCAGGCTAAGGTCGCGTTGCGTGGTCATGGGAACGGTGGCGGTAATCTCAAACTTGCCGGGGGTTGGTTCAAGATGAAAGGCAAGCGCCTCTTCGGACGTGATACGATTTTTTGACACTTGCACACCTTCTTGTTCTGCTTTTTGGCTTAATATCGCCGAACGCCACAGCGCACAATCATCATGGCCACCACTTAGACGACGTAGCGGACCCAGTCGTGATTGTTCAAAAAGGCATCGTGACGGTCCGGAAAATCTGTTTTTAAGCGCGACACCGCCCAACGGATCACCTGCGGGCGTTCACAGCGATTGGCACACCAGATGATCCGGATCAGGGTCTGCCACCGCGATGGATCGGCCTTGAACGCTGCGTCCAGCGCGATCAATTCAGATTTCGGGGCACCCATTTCCTTGTGACAATCGGCTAGAAGCAGCTGCAATTCGGGGTGATACGACATCAGCCTTGGATGCGCTTCAAGGGCTGCAAGCGCCTTTTCCCCCTCGCCCACTCGAAACAGCGCATTTGACAGCTTCAGCAGGTCAGGCGCGGTTGGCATTTTTGGCTGGTGTCCCTCAAGCGAGACGATAAAGGCCATCACCTGACCAATCCCCTGATGGGTCAGGGCCGCTGGCAGCAGATCGTCCTTGAACGGCTTGGGCTGCTCGCCCGGTGCGGCGTCCTTGTAATCGGCAAAGAAGCTGACGTATTTGCACCCCGCTGCATGGGCCACCGGCCAGAAATCGCCCCAACGTGTCATCGCCGTTTGCAAGGTGCCGATTTCAATCACATATGTTTCTGGGTTGGCGAACAACATATTGGTAAAGCCCGCGCCGTGGTACGAAATCATCATCTCGGCATTTGCCATCAACGCGACCTGTTCCAGCGGGTGCATGTTTTCAAAGACAACGTATTCAAAACCGAACATCCGCAAATGATCAAAAAGCTCGTCCTCCCCCTCCATATGGCGGGTGCGGCTTTGCCGAGTGTCGCGGCCTACATAGAATTTCTTGGGCAGATCGCTGAAGTCCATCCCCCGGATTGCCCGCATCGCCCGCTCACGTAGGGCAATGAGCCCCGAATTGACGGCATTCATCTGGAGCATGTTCTGCGCGGCAAATGTTGCTGTTTGCCCCTGCCAAAACTGGTTTGACGGTACAAGAGATCGG
>JBFGFW010000216.1:0-4898 GCA_041579395.1 Sulfitobacter sp. | reverse complement strand
GGTCGCCGTCCAACTTCACGCTGTCGACGAACCGGATGAGATGCTCACCGGACGACATGACTACCGAGTTGATGCGGCAGCCGTGGCCGAAGAAACGGACCCCCTTCAACACGTTCCCGTCGGTGTTCCACCACCCCCCTGCCCGGGGATCGGCGACGACCGTCGAGGTGCGACCGCCCCAGACCGTGGCGCTCCCTCCCGCGGGCGTGCTGGTCTTTGGCCCGTCCAAGGCGGCGGCGGCTTTGGAAGCGTCCAAAGCGTTCACCAAGGCGATCTGTGATGCGGCCGGTGCCCCCACGGCGGCCTATGGCCACTTTACCGACGCTGAATCGGCCCATACCTATCTGGCCGATCATTCAGCCCCCATCGTGATCAAGGCCGACGGTCTGGCCGCCGGCAAGGGCGTGATCATCGCTGAAACCGACGCCGAGGCGCGGGCCGCCGTGGATACGATGTTTGACGGCACCTTTGGCGCAGCCGGGGCCGAGGTGGTGATCGAAGAGTTCATGGACGGCGAAGAGGCGTCCTTCTTTGTGCTGTGCGACGGCGATACCGTGCTGCCGATCGGCACGGCCCAGGACCACAAGCGCGTGGGCGACGGCGACACCGGCCCCAATACCGGTGGCATGGGGGCCTATTCCCCGGCCCCCGTTTTGTCCGATCAGATTGCCGAACGCGCACTGCGCGAGATTATCCGCCCGACGATGGCTGAGATGGCCAAGCGCGGGATGCCCTACCAGGGGGTTCTGTACGCGGGACTGATGATCAAGGACGGCGCGCCGCGACTTGTCGAATACAACGCCCGCTTTGGGGATCCCGAATGCCAGGTGCTGATGATGCGGTTAGGCGGGCAGGTTCTGGATCTGCTGCAGGCAGCCGCCGAAGGACGCTTGAGCCAAATGAGGGTGAACTGGGCCAATGACCATGCCGTCACGGTGGTGATGGCGGCCAAGGGCTATCCGGGGCATTACGAAAAGGGCAGCGTCATCAGCGGGTTGGATGATCTACCCGAAGACAGCCGAAACATGGTGTTTCACGCAGGCACGGCCGAGCATGACGGAAAGATCGTGTCAGTCGGTGGGCGCGTGCTGAACATCACCGCACGCGGCGACAGTTTGGCCGAAGCGCAGGCGCGGGCCTACGGTATGGTGGATGCCGTCGACTGGCCCGAGGGTTTTTTCCGGCGCGACATTGGGTGGCGGGCCCTGTCGTAACAACGGATGGACCGGGGGCTAGCCCCCGGACCCCCAGGATTTATCACCATCTGGAATGATGGGTGTGCGCCGTCTACTGCGGGTTGATCTGGCAGGATGCGGCGGCGCGAATGTTTTCAGCGGTGAAGTTCCGGGCAAATCGGCTTGCGGTCAGGCGGCCCTCTGTCAGGCGCAGGGCGACAAGCGCGCTGGACCCGGTTTTGCGCCACGGCATTTCGGCCAGCAGGATTTCCGGGCCTGCGCCGCAATCGCGGATGCCCCCGGCAATGTCGGTGTCGCCGATTCGGTGATTGGTAAAGCCATCGAGGGTGGCGATTGGCGTCAGGGTTTTGCCGTCATAGCTGAGTACCTCGACCCGGCCTGCGAGATGGGGCGTGACGACGATTGCGATCTCTGACCGGCCATCGCCAGTGAAATCCGCGACGCCCGCCGGGGCGAGCCAACGGTTTTTACGGCCGATATGATCTGTCATGGCAAGGCGACCCTGTGGTCCGTACACCACCAACCGAGCCCCAAGGGTCACGCTGCTTTCCACAACGATGATTTCGGCGAAGCCGTCGCCGTCAAGGTCCGCAATCCGCGGCGCGGTGTCTTCGAATACCATCGTATCGGGCAAAATGAAGCGGCGAGTCGTGCCGTCCTTCAGGTGGAGTTCAAGCGTGCCCCATTCAATGGCATCCCCCAGAATGCCATGATCATAGCGTGTGGTCGGATCGGCATAGCGCGCCGATTGGATCGTGTCACCGAGCGAAAGGCTTGGGATCAGCACCGATAGCCCCACGCACCACATCCCAAGCGCGCGGCGCATGCAACGGACCGTAGGGTGGATTACAAGACGCCGTGCCCCCGGTAAGATCATATCTGCTTTTCAGGCATCTGAACCCGCAGGCCATCCAGCGCATCGGTCACCTTGATCTGGCAGGTCAGCCGCGACCGTTCCGGATCCGGTTCATAGGCGAAATCCAGCATGTCTTCTTCCATGTCATCCTTGGGTGGCACTTTATCCACCCACGCAGCATCCACATAGACGTGACAGGTCGAGCAGGCGCAGGCACCGCCGCAATCGGCTTCGATGCCCGGAATGTTGTTGTCGCGCGCGCCTTCCATAACCGTCAGGCCATTGGCGACATCGACCACATGTTCGGTGCCATTGTGTTCTACATACGTGATCTTGGCCATGAAAAGCCCCTTCTTCGTGAAAATGTTGCCCCTGTTTACCCAGCGGATAGCCCCTTCGCCAGCCCATTTTGCGCCCGGATTGCTGCTGGCCTTCGACAGACACATTCCAGTGCGGGCAATGATCTAGGCAGCGCTGGCAAAAGCCGGTAGCGTGCGACAAATTCAAACGCTAAGAAGGCCCCCCCCCTGTGCAGTTCATCTTGCGATCAAACCTTGTTAACTCCGTCGCCATTTGTCTGTGCACAGCAGCGCTTTGGGGATGTGGCCTGGCCACAGATGCAGGCGACCGGCCCGAACCTGGTGTGCGCGAAGCTACCACCCAAGGGCCTGCCGGTGCCCCGCCCGGATCCTGTTGGGGCCGCACCGTCTCTCCGGCGACGATCGAAACGGTGACAGAGCAGGTTCAGGTGGAGCCCGCGCAGATGAGCCCCACCGGAGAGATTCAGACGTTGCCCGTTTATCGTACCGAGACGCGCCAGAAGATTGTGATGCCAAGGATCGACAATTGGTTCGAAACGCCCTGCGCCAATCAGTTGACACCCGAATTCGTCGCGACGCTGCAGCGCGCATTGCAGGCGCGTGGGCTGTTTGGTGGGTCGATTTCCGGTACCTATGATGATCAGACCCGAAGGGCCATGCGCGCCTATCAGATCAGCCAAGGTGGCCCAGACAGCCCGGTGCTGGCGCTGAGTACTGCACGGTCCCTGGGGTTGATCACTGCGGAGCGTGCGCCGGCTTAGCGCTAAATAACAACGGATTAGGGCGCGAACTTCATCGGAAGCGTGAAGCTGTGGACCCCCGGCGACATCCCCTTGGGTGCAGCTGAAATACGTGCGGACTGTACGGCGGCGATGGCCGCGCGGTCAATCTGGGGAACCCCTGACGACCGCCGGACCGACACGCCCACCACCGCCCCGCGGGTATGTACCGAGATTGCCAAGGTTACCGTGCCACGGGCGCGCGTGCCACCGGGATAACGTTTGCGACGCTCAACGCTGGTCCGAATCTGGCCACCCCACTGCGCCATCAACTCCTTGGTATTGCCCGGCCTGGCGACTTTGGCCGACCCGGTCCCGGCTTTGCCCGACGCTTTTTTCCCGCCTGCCCCCGCCGAAGTCTGGGCGGCGGTCGCCTGGGATGAATTCTTGCGCGGTGATTTTTGCGATTTTGGTGCCTGAGGGGCGGCTGGCGCGGGTAGCGCCTTTGCCACGGCACGGGCGGGCTGCGGGGGCCGCAACTGCGGGCGGATCTTGGCGAACGCAGGCTTTTGTGGCGGCGGGGCAACGCTGCGGTCGATCTGCGGCAGCGCAGGCGCGTCACTGTGGACCGGGGGAAGTTGCGCCACGGGAACCGGCAGTGCCGCATCCGGGGTAGGCAGATCCAGCGTTGGGGCGTCTGGCATCACCGGGGTTGGCTGCATCACCGACTGGACAACCTCGACCGAGCGGTCCCATTCCGCCACCATGCCCTGAACCAATGGGCTGGCCGCGGCCAGACTGACCGACGCCGTGCCGCCATCGCCCGCAGCGGCATCCTGTCCTGGCGGCGCGATCAGCCCGACCGACAGGTGCAGAACTGTCGCCCCCGCCAGAAAGAAGGAGAATTCCAAGATCTGCTTCATGGCGCACGCAGCGCCAGATCAACGCGATCCCTGCCCATCTGCGACAGCCGTTCCAACATCTGCGCCACCTCCACCACCGGCAGTGCTGCGTCGGCGCGGACAGTCAGCGGGCTGGCGTCATCGGCTGCGGCCAACAGGGCCCAGGCGGCTTCGCCCAATTGACCGTCAAGACTGACGGAACCATCCGCCGCTACGTAAAGCGTTTGGCCGGCCTCAAGATCGGCGTCGGTCTGGACGGTTGGCAGGGTCAGATCAAACGGCGGTGCGGGCGCGATCGTCGCGGACATCATGAAAAAGATCAGCAGCAGGAATACCACGTTGATCATCGGCACCACGGATTCCGATGTCTGGCGGCGGCGTGGGGGGGCAAATCGCATAGCCCTACTCCACCACCACGAGGGCGTGCAGCCCCGCCGCCTGCAGCACCTGCGTCACGTCCAACAGCCGTTGCAACGTGGCCCCGTCCGTGCCGCGCAGGATGACCGTGTCCGACGGGTCGGCCATCAACGGGGCCAGCGCCCCCGGCAGATCGTCCAAAGCCAAGGACCTGCCATTCAACGCCAGCGCATCGGGCGCAATCTGTACCAGGCGCGGCGGACCGACGTATTTTCCCCCGTTGCCCGCCCCGGACAGACGCGCCGCCGCGTCCTGACCAAATTGCGAGGCCAGCATGAAGAACACCAGCAACAAGAAAACCACGTCGATCATTGGCGTCAGGCTGGGCCTGCGGCTGCGACGTTGGGGGGAAAAGGCGAACATCAGCTTGCCTTTGGCGTTTGGGTGAAGATGCGCGTGGCGAGGTCCTCCAGATCGGTCTGGATACCTTCGGCGATGGCTTCGAACCAGCTGAGCGCGACGGCGGCGGGGATCGCCACGGCCATCCC
>JBFGFW010000215.1:0-4904 GCA_041579395.1 Sulfitobacter sp. | reverse complement strand
CGGCGCGAAACGTTACCATCGCGTGGTCCAATAGCTGCCCTGCCGCCCTTGAGCATTCGTCGATCGCCCGCATCATGGATCGCAACGCGTCGCGGTTTTCCTTGTTCTCGACACGCTGGAACGTCGCTTCTGCGTAGGAACGGACGGTGGCCAGCGGGGTGCGTACACGGTGCGCGGCCTCGGCGATAAAATCCTCTGACTGCTTCAGCGAATGGTCCAAGCGGGCCATCAGATTGTTCAGTGATCCCACCAGCGGGACCATTTCAGACGGGACGGGCTTTGAGAAAGGGCTTAGATCCTGCGGCCCGCGGCGTGTCACCGAATTGGTCAGGCGGCGAAGTTGGCCTATCGTGCTGGACGTCGCCCAGAAGGCCAGCACCGTGGCCAGCCCAAAGAAGCCCGCGCCAAACATCGCAACGTTGACGGATATCCGGTTCAGGGTTTCAGCCAATGCATCCTGCGTCTGTGCAACCGAAACAGAGACGATGCGCGGGACATCGGCACCGATCAAGGTGCGGCTCGCCGTGGCGACGCGGATGGTGGTATCGTCATAGGTCAGGGAATTGAAACTGCGCGCGTCGCCGTCCAGCGGCTGCGCCATTTCCAGGCCATCATACCCCGACAACAGCGCCCCATCTTGATAAATCGCATAGAATACCCGGTCATCGGCAGACGTAGAGAGCATCGACAGGGCCGCATATGGAAAGTCCAGTTCTACGGCCCCTTCTCGCAATATTGCGGTGTCGAGGATAGATGATACCGACGCGCTCAGGATGCTGTCCTGCCCTTCCTGCGCAATCTGGGCCGCGTATCCCCGGACGACGAAAAACAGCACGATCGCCAGCACGGCAGCGCCCCCCGTAAGGATCATCGCAAGCCGGTTGCGCAACGATCCAAACAGCACGACACCCTCAGTCATGGTCAAGCCTGTAGCCCAATCCGCGCAGTGTCGTTATCTGCACCGATGACCCCTCAAGGTGTTTGCGCAAGCGCCCGATATACACCTCGACCGCGTTGTCGGACACGTCATCATCATAGGAAAACAACCGATCCACCAGCTTTTGCTTTGAGAAAACCTGACCCTTTGCGTTGATCAGAAGCTCCAGCAATCGCAGCTCACGATTGCGCAAATTTATGACGTTGCCTTTCACCGTCAGGTGGCCGCCGACGGGGTCAAATTCAACGTCGCGCAAGCGGATCATCGACTGGGTCTTGCCCGACTTGCGGCGCAAGACAGCACGGCAGCGGGCCTGCAATTCGGCGTGGTCAAAGGGCTTGGTGACGTAGTCATCGGCCCCAAGGTCAAGCATGCTGATTCTATCGGAAACCTGACTGCGGGCGGTCAAAACGATGATCGGGGTGTCGTTTTTGCCTGCACGGTGCTGTTTTAGAAAGCTGCGGCCGTCCCCGTCCGGCAACATGATATCCAGCAGGATAAGGTCGTATTCTCCGGCCTGCGCGAATTCCAAGGCCTCACTAATTTTTGCTGCGTGATCAATAGCATGGCCATCCAACAGCATCCGCGAGCAGATCGCCTTGGCCAGTTCCGGATTGTCTTCGACAAGAAGGTATTTCATCGCGCAGTTCCACCTTTTTTTGGCAGATGACAGGTTTGTGTCAGGTTAGCATGTTTGTTTTCGGACACGTAGCCGGGAGGAGAACGGCTACCAAATGGGAGATTAAAATGAAAACGATGAAAATGGGCCGTCGCGCCATGATGGCTGCCGCCGTCGCAACCCTTGGCCTTGGAACACCGGCATTGGCCGAAAGTCACCAGGTGCTGGATTCCATCCACTTCTTGATCCCCGGAGGTGCCGGTGGTGGCTGGGACGGAACGGCACGCGGCACAGGCGAGGCGCTGACCGCTGCCGGCCTTGTGGGGACGGCATCCTACGAAAACATGTCGGGCGGTGGGGGCGGCAAAGCCATCGCTTTCCTGATCGAAAACGCTGACAGCAACCACGGCACCTTGATGGTCAATTCGACACCGATCGTCATTCGCTCTTTGACCGGTGTGTTCCCGCAAAGCTTCCGTGATCTGACGCTCGTGGCTGGCACGATCGGTGACTACGCCGCAATTGTCGTGGGCAAAGACAGCCCCGTCAACACCATGTCGGACCTGATCGCGGCCTATGATGCCGACCCCTCCGCGACAGCAATCGGCGGCGGCTCGGTTCCTGGTGGCCTTGATCATCTGGTCGCGGCGATGGTGATGGAAGCGGCAGGCAAGGATTCCTTAGGCGTAAAGTACATCCCCTATGATGCGGGCGGCAAAGCGATGGCCGCACTCCTGTCGGGGGAAATTGCTGCGCTGTCCACCGGTCTGTCGGAAGCGATTGATCTGGCAGAGGCGGGTGAAGTCAAAATCATCGGTGTAACGTCTGACGAACGTGTGCCGGCGGCACCCGACGCCATGACCATGAAAGAACAAGGCATCGACACGAGCTTTGTCAACTGGCGCGGGTTTTTCGGTGCCCCCGGCCTGCCTGCGGAAAAGACCGCAATGTATCAGGACGTGATCGCCAAGATGTACGACACACCCGAATGGGAAGACGTCCGTGCCCGCAATGGCTGGGTGAACATCCACAACCCAGGTGACGACTTCAAAGTGTTCCTTGAGGACCAAGAGAAGGTCATCGGCGAATTGATGAAAAAGCTGGGCTTCTTGTAAAATATCCTTGGGCAGAGCGGAAACGCTCTGCTCTTTTCATAACTTCGGGGGAAAGAACGATGGCGCTTGATCGCTGGATCGCACTGATATTGCTCGGCATTTGTCTGGTCTACGGCTATACGGCCTGGTTTACGATGGATGCAGGGCTTGCGCCATTCATGAAGCGCAATCCGATTTGGCCAAGCACCTTTCCCAAAGTATTGTCCCTGCTCGCCATCATCGCGCTGCTGGTCATTCTGTCCGGTGTCGAGAAATCAGAACCTGTCGCGGCCGAGATCGATTACCGGCGATTGACGGATTACAAACTTGGCCAGGCGATCACGTTGCTGGGTCTTATGGTGGCGTATGCACTGCTGCTGCGCCCTGCGGGTTTCATTTTTTCAACAACGGCGTTCCTGTTCCTTGCCTCGTTTGTACTGGGCGAACGCAGGTGGATCGTGATGACCTGCATTGCCGTTTTCGCAACATTGATCGTTTGGTATCTGGTCCAGCAGGTGCTTGGCATCTACATGCGCCCGCTGCCCGGCTTTCTGACCGATAACTAGGAGACTTTGAAATGCTAGAAGGACTCCTTATCGGTCTGCAGACGGCAATGTCTTTTCAGAACCTCGCCATGGTCATTGCGGGCTGTCTGATCGGGACATTCATCGGCATGCTGCCCGGACTTGGGCCGATGTCGATCATCGCCATCATGATCCCAATCGCGATCTCCATGGGTGATCCGTCGGCGGCGCTCATCCTGCTTGCCGGGGTCTATTACGGTGCCATCTTTGGGGGCTCTACCTCTTCGATCTTGCTGAATGCGCCGGGCGTTGCAGGAACCGTGGCAACCAGTTTCGACGGCTATCCCATGGCGCGGCAGGGCAAGGCGGGCAAGGCGCTGACAATTGCCGCGGTATGCAGCTTTGCAGGCGGCACGATCGGCGCGATCCTGTTGATGGTCTTTGCGCCGATGCTTTCCTCGGTGGCGCTGCTGTTCCACTCGGCCGAATACTTCGCATTGATGGTCGTGGGTCTGTCGGCAATCGCGGCCTTTGCGGGGACGGGCCAGGTGGCCAAGGCCATCGTCATGACCGTTTTGGGGCTGATCATGGCTACCGTTGGTGAAGGTGCCTTGTTTAACCTGCCACGCTTCACCGGTGGGATCATGGACCTGCAATCAGGCTTTGGCTTCATCACCCTGGCGATGGCGATGTTCGCCCTGCCCGAGGCGCTGTTCCTGGTGCTCAAACCCAAGGAAGCGGGCAGCGCAGACGGCGAAATCAAGGACATGCGGATAACAAGAGCCGAAGCCCGCGCGATTGCACCCGTTATCGGCCGCCAATCCATCCAAGGCTTTTTCATCGGCGTGCTGCCCGGAGCGGGTGCTACAATTGCCAGCTTCTTGGGCTATGCAGTGGAACGCAATCTTGCGACCAAGGAAGAACAGGCAGAGTTCGGCAAAGGCTCGGTTAAGGGGCTTGCCGCACCTGAAACGGCCAATAACGCGGCATGCACCGGATCGTTCGTGCCGTTGTTGACGCTCGGCATCCCCGGTTCAGGCACCACGGCCATTCTTCTGGGCGCGCTGATTGCGCTGAATGTCTCTCCGGGGCCGCGGCTGATGATCGACGAGCCACAAATTTTCTGGGCCGTTATCATGTCGATGTTCATCGGGAATTTCGTGCTGCTGATCCTGAACCTGCCGCTGATTCCCTATATCGCCAAAGTGCTGTCGATCCCGCGCAACTACCTGATTCCGTTCATCTTGTTCTTCACGCTTATGGGGGCCTATATCGGCCAGAACAACGCGACCGAGCTTTTGTTGCTTGTCGGATTCGGGGTGTGCGCCACGGCCTTGAAATTTGCCGACTACCCGCTTGCACCGCTGCTGATCGGCTTTATCCTGGGCGGCATATTGGAGAATAACTTTGCCCGGTCCATGCAGCTTTATGACGGCATCTCCTTTATCTGGGAACGCCCGATGACGCTGGGTCTGTTGGTGATTGCGGCGATCCTGATCCTCCTCCCAAGCTACCGCGCCCGCCGTTCAAGGCTGCGGCTCGATGGGATTGCAGACGGGGACTGATGCCCGGATATGCCCTGACAACAGCATAAGCCGAAGGTTTAAAAGATGCCGTTTACAGACTTAAGGAAGCGGAGAGATACCCGTGGTCGGCCCACCTTCGTTTGAAAGGCGCAAGAAGGAGCGCCGTAGGTCCGGCTCGCGCAGGCAGTGAACTTTTGCATTCCT